>JADLGL010000020.1 GCA_020849325.1 Bauldia sp.
AAGTGGCTGCGGATTCCGGAGGAGGGGCTGGCCGGCCTCCAGCTCTTCATCCTCTATTTCGCCCTGCCGGCGCTGTTCTTCCGGCTCATCTCGCAGACGCCGATCGAGGAGCTCGGCGAGTGGCATTTCATCCTCGCGACGACGTCGGCGACGCTGATTCTCTTCGCCCTCGGCTTCCTCGTCGGCATGATCGCGACGCGGCGGAACATCGCCGAATCCACCATCCAGGGCCTCGCTGCGAGCTACGCCAACAATGGCTACATGGCGCCCGGCCTCGCGCTCGCCGCGTTCGGGCCCGCGGCGGCGGTGCCGACCGCGCTCGTCTTCTGCTTCGACAACCTGCTGATGTTCACGCTGGCGCCGATCGGCATCTCGATTGGCAAGCATGATGGTGCGTCCGCCGGCACCATCGCGCTCCGCGTGCTGCGCCGCGTCTTCACCCACCCCTTCATCATCGCGACGATCCTCGGGGTGCTGGCGGCGGCGCTGCACTTCGAGCCGCCGCAGCCCGTCGACCATCTCCTCGAACTCCTCAGCGCCGCCGCCGCCCCGTGCGCGCTCTTCACGCTCGGCATCGTGCTGGCGAAGCAGCCGCTGAAACGGCTGCCGGTGGACCTCCCGATCCTCGTCGCGCTCAAGCTCGCCGGCCATCCGCTGCTGACCTGGGTGATGCTATCCGCGGTCGGCGATTTCGATCCACTGTGGGTCTACACCGCCGTCCTCATCGCCGCGCTGCCGATGGCGACGAACGTCTTCGTCATCGCCCAGCAGTACGGCGTGTGGGTGAACCGCGCCTCGTCCGCGGTGCTCATCAGCACGGCCGTTGCGGTGTTTTCAGTGACGGGGGTGCTGGCGCTGATCGGCGCTGGCGTGCTCCCGGCGGATCTGTTCCCGTAGGACGCTCGGGGCGCCGGCCTTTTCCGCCCATCGTCACCCGCGGAACGAACCCGGCCGATGCCCGTTTCTCCGGCGACGAACGGAGGAAACCCGATGGCGAATTCAGGACGCATGCTCGCTCTGCTCGGCCTTCTGGCCGTTGCGGGCTACCAGAACCGCGACCGGCTCGGCCAGCTGCTCGGACGGGCGACGGGTTCCGGTACGAGCCCCGACGCCGACCCGGCGACGGCCGACACTGCCACCGCCGCGACGCGGACCGAAGGCGGGTTCTTCGACAATCTCGGCAACATCTTCGGCGGCGCGAGCCGGAATGCGCCGGCCGGCCAGGGCGGCGGCTTCTTCGACACCATCGGCGACGGCCTCCGCGACCTCGTCGACCGCTTCCGCGGCAACGGCCACGAGGCCGAAGCAAAGTCGTGGATCGAGACCGGGCCCAACACGCCGATCAGCGAAACCGCGCTCGCCGAAGCCCTCGGCGACGACACCATTGCCGAGCTGTCCCGGCAGACCGGCCTGTCGCGGCCGGAGCTGCTCGACCGCCTCAAGACGGTGCTCCCGGCCGCCGTCGACACGCTGACCCCGGAAGGGCGCCTCCCGCCGCCGATGCCCTATTCCGGGAGCCCCGTATGAGCATCGTCTGGGCCATCGTCATCGGCTTCGTCGCCGGCGTGATTGCGAAGTTCATCCTCCCGGGCCGGAACGAGCCGAGCGGGTTCATCCTCACCACGGTGCTCGGCATCGTCGGCGCCCTCGTGGCGACGTGGCTCGGCCAGGCCATCGGCTGGTACGACGCCGACGACAGCGCCGGGCTGATCGGCTCGGTCGTGGGCGCCGTGATCATCCTCCTCGTCTGGGGCGCCCTCTCCCGTCGACGCTAGCCGCTCTTTTGCCTCGCAGCAGACCGTCCCTTGAGCCTCCCCCTTGCGGGGAGGCGGAATGCGGCAAGCGGAGCGCCGCCGCATTCGGAGGGGGTCGCGGCCTCACGCGGAGCGCCAGCCGCGGGGACAACCCCCTCCCGAACCGGCGAAGCGCCGGTTCGACCTCCCCGCAAGGGGGAGGTTCGGATGGCGCACGCTGCAGCGGCGGTCGCAGCGTGCTAGCAATTCCGGCGAGACGACGGGAGCGGGACATGGCGCGGTTCAGGGGGTTCGGACCCGATGCGATCGGCTTCTTCAGGGCGCTCGGCTTCCACCAGAACCGCGAGTGGTTCCAGGAGAACAGGGCGCTCTACGAGGAACAGGTGAAGGGGCCGACGCTGGCGCTGGTCGAGGACCTCTCCGAGCGGTTCGAGAAAGCCGGGATTCCGCTTCGCGGTGGCAAGGCGACGCTCTTCCGCATCAACCGCGACGTGCGCTTCTCGAAGGACAAGCGGCCCTACCAGACGCACGCCGGCGCGGTGCTGACGCCGACCGGCACCAAGGACGGCCAGGGCCTCGTCTATCTCCACATCGCGCCCGCCGGGACGAAGGACTGGGACGGCTCGCCCGAAGGCTGCTTCATGGCCGCGGGCTTCCACCAGCCGGAACCGGCCGACCTGACCACGATTCGCACCACGATCCAGCGCGATCCGAAGGCGTTCCAGGCGCTCGAGGCGAAACTCGCAAAGGCGAAACTCGCATTGGGCACCGACGGGCAGCTCACCCGCGTGCCGCGCGGGTTCGAAGCGATGAAGGGCAGCCCGGTCGAAGGCGCGATCCGGATGAAGTCGTTCATCGTCGAGGACCCGATCGACGAGGCGCTCGTCACAAGCCCGAAGCTCGCGGACCGCATTTTCACGTTCACAGAACGGGCAAAACCTCTCCTCGACTATGGCTGGAGGGCGCTGGGCACGGCGATCGGATGACCGGGGCGCTGACCTTCACCGCCGTCATCGGCAAGGTCGGCATCAACCCTTTCGTCGACGTGCCTGAGGCGATCAGCACCGCGCTCGGCGGGCGGGGCTACGTCCCGGTCGCGACCACGATCGACGGACATCCCTTCCCCGCCAATCTCGTGCCGCTCGGCGGCGGCCGTTTTCGGCTCTTCCTCCATGGCGCGATGCGGAAGGCGGCGGGGAAGGACGTCGGCGACCGGGTGACGATCGGCCTTGCACGCGATCCGGCGCCGCGAACGGTGCCGATGCGCGCGGAGTTTTCGGCGGCGCTCGAGGCGGAATCCGCTGCCAAGGCGGCGTTCGCGGCGCTGACGCCGTCGCGGCAGAAGGAAATCCTTCGCTATCTCAACAGCCTGAAACAGCCGGCGAGCGTTCAGCGGACGGTCGCGAAAGTCATCGCGCGGCTCGCTGGCGGCGCCGACGCGGCCGGCTCCGACCCGGACGGCCTTGCTTTCATGACGCGACGGACGCGGCAATCCGACTGACCGGCTGCACCCCGCGAAGCCGGCCGGCCGCCATGCGGAACCGTCGCGTTGCGCCGGCTGCGGCTGCCCTGTAGAAACCTGCGACTTTTGTCGAAGGCCGCCGTTCGGCGACCTTGCGGTTCTCCCGACAGCTCCGAAGGATCACGCCGATGCGCGTCTATTACGATCGCGATGCCGACCTCAATCTGATCAAGTCCAAGAAGGTCGCGATCGTGGGCTATGGCTCGCAGGGCCACGCCCACGCGCAGAACCTCAAGGATTCGGGCGTTCCGGACGTTGCGATCGCGCTCCGCGCCGGCTCGGCCACGGCGAAGAAAGCCGAGGCCGCCGGCTTCAAGGTGATGACGGTCGCGGACGCCGCCAAGTGGGCGGACGTCCTGATGATCCTCGTCCCGGACGAGCTCCAGGGCGACCTCTACAAGGCCGAGATCGCGCCGAACATCCGCGACGGCGCGGCGCTCGCCTTCGCCCACGGCCTCAACATCCACTTCAACCTCATCGAGCCGAAGCCGACCGTCGACGTGATCATGATCGCGCCGAAGGGCCCCGGCCACACGGTGCGCGGCGAATACAAGAAGGGCGGCGGCGTGCCGTGCCTCATCGCCGTCAGCCACGACGCCTCGGGCAACGCCAAGGAGATCGCCCTCTCCTATGCTTCGGGCATCGGCGGCGGCCGTTCCGGCGTCATCGAGACGACGTTCCGCGAGGAGTGCGAGACCGACCTCTTCGGCGAGCAGGCAGTGCTCTGCGGCGGCCTCGTCGAGCTGATCCGCGGCGGCTTCGAGACGCTGGTCGAGGCTGGCTACGCCCCGGAGATGGCCTATTTCGAGTGCCTCCACGAGGTGAAGCTGATCGTCGACCTCATCTACGAGGGCGGCATCGCCAACATGAACTACTCGATCTCGAACACCGCCGAGTTCGGCGAGTACGTGACGGGCCCCCGCATCATCACCGACGAGACCAAGAAGGCGATGAAGGGCGTCCTTCGGGACATCCAGACCGGCAAGTTCACCTCGGAGTGGATGCGCGAGTACAAGGCGGGCCTCCCGATGTTCAAGGCCACCCGCCGCCTCAACGATTCCCACCCGATCGAGGAAGTCGGCGCCCGCCTCCGCGGCATGATGCCGTGGATCGGCGCCAACAAGCTCGTCGACAAGGCGAAGAACTAGGAAGCGAGACAGTCGGCAAGTGGCGGTCGGCAGTCGGTTCAGGCATCCGACTGCCGATTGCAGACTGCCTGCCGGAAGAAGTGTGTCCCGCCCCTACGCCCTCGCGGCGGTGCGGATCGGCGGCGAGGCGGTGATCATCGCCCGCCGAACGATCCAGGCGCAGGCGCCTCTCTCTTCCCAACAAACCAATGCCGTCGTACCCGCCGAAAGCCCCCGGACGACGGGCGGGGGTGAGGTTGAGGCCTCCCCCTGTGTCTCCGACGCAACACCGCCGATGAACCGTATCTGAACGGCGAAACCAGCCCCGGTTCAGCCGCGTTGCTCCATCATCGACATCATTCGGAATGTCGGGGATCGGAATACGGCAATGTCGCTTCGCATCAATGCCCTCGTGCTCGGAACGGTAGTCGCGGCGACGTTCGCCGTGGGCATGGCCGGCGCCGAGAGCACCACCCCGACCGTCGATGCGACCGGCAAGTCCGATCGCACCATCACCGGCGGCATCACCATCGCCGACGGCACCCTCACCGTCGAATACCGCGGCGAGAACCTCTCCTTCCTCGCCCGCGTCCCCGTTTCTCCCTGACGTCTGTTTCTCCTCCCTCCTCTGCAAACTGGCGCCGGCCAACCACCGGCGCCATTTTTCTTCTGGGAGGACCGCCGGGGCGTAGCGGCGGCCGGGCGCTACGGCGTTGCCGTAGCCGGGAGCGTGATCTCGCTGACGATCACGGTGCGATCCGGACGCATGATGCCGTAGAGGGTCGGCGTCGCGGCCGAACGATCCCAGGCGATGCCCTGGCCCTGGATTTCGAGCGGGACGGTCGCGACCCACACGAGTTCCGAGCCCATTTCCGGCAGCTGCATCACGTAGACCTCGGCCGGGTCGTGGCCCGAAAGCCAGAGGTTGCCGTCCGGGCCCCACGAACCACCCGAATTGCTCATGTCCTCGAAGCGCTCGAGGATCGCCGGCGGGATCACCCACGCCTCGGCGACGCGCCAGTTCTCGTCGAACCGGACGACCTGGGTGTTGAGCTTGTTGCCGTAGGGCGCAACGTCCGCGCCGCCGAGCGCGGCGATGCCGGTGTTGTCGTAGTTCGCGAACGTGCCCCAGAAGGCGCCGTCGTGGTAGTCGATCCACGTCAGCGAGCCCATGTAGATGCCGAGGCTGTGGGTATCGACGTGCTCCATCGTGGCGGTGTCGAACACCTCGATGGAGCTCGTCATCGGCCACACCCGGTAGTTCGAGTGCGAGGCGTAGAGGAGCCCGTCGACGACGACGGCGCTGTCGAAGTGGATCGCCGGACCGCCCTCGGAGTCGATCCACGAGGCGACGAGTTCGCCGGTCGCCTTATTGTACTTGCCGATCTCCTCGTTATCGACGGCATAGAAGAACTCGGCATCGACGCCGACGCCCTGGTTGGCGAACTCGGCCGGCCAGACCTGCACGGTCGCCGAAGCATAACCGTTCGCGTTGGCGCCGGCCGGGGTCTCGGTCTGGGCAAACGCCGCGGTCGCGATGACGGCAACGCCGGCCGTCGCCGCAAGAAGGATCCTGCTCTTCATGGAAGTGCTCCCGATTTGGAGCCCGGTGGGGGTTCCGGGCATCGGGAGGATGGGACACGGGTGTCTCGGGGGGACGACGGTTAGGCGACGGCCTCGCGACCGCGTGGGTCGAGGCCTACGTCCCCCTACGCTCGTCACCCCGGCGAAGGCCGGGGGCATCGTGACTCGGCAGGTGCCGCGGACGCCCATGGGTCCCGGCCTTCGCCGGGATGACCCGTTCAGGGAAGAACGACGTTAGGCGTCCCCCGCCCCGCCTTCGGCTTCAGCCTCGGGCTCGGCGTCCGGCTCGCTGACGCGCTCCACCGAGACCACCTTCTCGCCCTCGGCCGTTTTGAACACGCGGACGCCCTTGGTGGCGCGGTTGGCGAAGCGGATGCCTTCGACGGGGACGCGGATCAGCTGGCCGCCGTCGGAGACGAGCATCAGCTGGTCGGTGATCTCGACCGGGAAGGCGGCGACGAGGGGGCCGATCTCGGCGAGCTTCCGCTGGTCGGTCGCCTTGATGCCCTTGCCGCCGCGGGCGGTGATGCGGAAATCGTACGACGACGACAGTTTGCCGAAGCCGAACTCGGTGACGGTGAGCACGATCTGCTCGCCCGCGCCCATCTCGGCGTAGCGCGCCTCGGAGAGGGTCACGGCACCGGACGATGGCCCCTCGCCTTCCTCGCCGGGCTCCTCGGTTTCCACCTCGACCTCGGCGTCGCCCTCCGCCTCGGCCGGCTCGCCGGCAACGGCGCGGCGGATGGCGCCGGCCTGTTTGAGGTAAGCCTCGCGCTCCGCCGGTGTCGCGTCGACATGGCGGAGGATCGACATCGAGATGACGGTGTCGTCGGCGCCGAGGCGAACGCCGCGGACGCCCGTCGAAGTGCCGGTCGAGCCGTTGCCGCCGAAGACGCGGATGTCGCTGACGCGGAACCGGACGCACTGGCCGCGCGCGCTGGTGAGGAGGACGTCGTCGCCCGCAAGCGCCAGCTCGACGCCGATGATGGTCTGGCCCGGTTCGTCGAACTCCATGACGCGCTTGCCGAGGGTCGTCCGCGGCACGCAGTCGGAGAGCTTGTTGCGGCGGATGCCGCCGGTCGAGGTCGCGAACATCACGTCGTGCGCGTCCCACCCGGTCTCGTCCTCGGGCAGCGGGACGATCGAGGTGATGCGCTCGCCGGGGTCGAGCGGGAGGAGGTTCACCAGCGCCTTCCCCCGTCCCTGCGGCTCGGCGAGCGGCAGGCGCCAGACCTTCAGCTTGTAGACCTGGCCGAGCGAGGAGAAGAACAGCACCGGCGCGTGGGTGCTGGCGACGAAGAGGCGCGAGACGAAATCGTCGTCGCGCGTCGCCATGCCGGAACGGCCCTTCCCGCCGCGGCGCTGCGAGCGGTAGGCGGCGAGCGGGACGCGCTTGATGTAGCCGCCATGGGTGACGGTGACGACCATGTCCTCGCGCTGGATGAGGTCTTCGTCCTCGAAATCGCCGAAGGCGTCGATGATCTCGGTCTTCCGCGGCGTCGCGAACTGCTCGCGGACGGCGAGGAGCTCGTCCTTGACGATGCCGAGAAGGCGCGGGCGGGAGCGGAGGATGTCGAGGTAGTCGCGGATGGAATCGGCGAGCTTGTTGAGCTCCTCGGCGACCTCGTCGCGGGCGAGTGCGGTGAGGCGCTGGAGGCGGAGTTCGAGAATGGCGCGCGCCTGCTCGTCCGAGAGGCGGATCGTGCCGTCGGCGGAGATGCGATGGCGCGGATCGTCGACGAGGGCGATCAGCGGCCCCATGTCCTTCGCGTCCCAGTCCTTCGCCATCAACTGCTCGCGCGCGGTGGCCGGATCGGGCGCGGCGCGGATGAGGCGGATCACCTCGTCGATGTTGGCGACGGCGATGGCAAGGCCGACGAGGATGTGGGCGCGGTCGCGCGCCTTCTGCAGCAGGAATTTCGTGCGGCGGCCGACGACCTCCTCGCGGAAGGCGTTGAACGCATCCAGCATCTCGCGGAGCGTCATCGTCATCGGCCGGCCGCCGTTGAGGGCAACGAGATTGGCGCCGAACGAACCCTGCAGCGGCGAGAAGCGGTAGAGCTGGTTGAGGACGACGTCGGCCACGGCGTCGCGCTTCAGTTCGATCACGACGCGCATGCCGTCGCGGTCGGATTCGTCGCGGATGTCGGAGATGCCCTCGATCCGCTTGTCCCTGACCATCTCCGCGATCTTCTCGATCATCGTCGCCTTGTTCACCTGGTACGGGATCTCGTGGACGATGAGCGCCTCGCGCTCTTTCCGGATCGTCTCGGTGGTGACGCGGCTCCGCAGCACGATGGAGCCGCGGCCGGTGGTGTAGGCGGAGCGGATGCCGGAGCGGCCGAGGATCGTGGCGCCGGTCGGGAAATCGGGGCCGGGAACGAGCTCGAACAGGCGGTCGTCCGACAGGCCGGGATCGTCGATCAGCGCGATCGAGGCGTCGATGACCTCGCCGAGATTGTGCGGCGGGATGTTGGTCGCCATGCCGACGGCGATGCCGCCGGCGCCGTTGACGAGGAGGTTCGGGAATTTTGCGGGAAGGACGACCGGCTCGCGCTCGGAGCCGTCGTAATTGTCCTGGAAGTCGACGGTGTCCTTGTCGAGGTCGTCGAGGAGCGACATCGCGGGCTTCGCGAGCCGGACCTCGGTGTAGCGCTCGGCCGCGGGCGGATCGCCGTCCACCGAGCCGAAATTGCCCTGGCCGTCGATCAGCGGCAGACGGAGCGAGAAGGGCTGCGCCATGCGGACGAGCGCGTCGTAGATCGCAAGGTTCCCGTGCGGATGGTACTTACCCATCGTGTCGCCGGTGACGCGCGCCGATTTCCGGTACGGCCGGTCGGGGTAGTAGCCGGTCTCGTTCATCGAATGGAGGATGCGGCGGTGGACCGGCTTCAGGCCGTCCCGCGCATCCGGCAGCGCACGCGCCACGATCACGCTCATGGCATAATCGAGATAGGAGCGCTTCAGCTCGTCGGTGATCGAAATCCCGGAGATTCCGGGGCGCTCGCCGGAGGTTTCGTCCGGCGGGGGCGGCGTGTCGTTTTCGGCCAATTCGGAGGTGTCCGTTCGAGTCGTGCGGAGGTACCCGAAATGTAGGATTTTCTAGGGGTTTTCACAAGTCGGCGGGGCGGATTTCCACGGGGCGAATCGACCTTCCTGGAAGCATTGCGGCCCGCCGCTCCGGAGTCCCGCCCGGCCGCCTCTTCGGAGCGGTCCCGATCCGGCTTCCACGCTCTAGGTCGGGGCGCCCACTACTTCCGGAAAGCGTGCAACCATCTCCATTTCGGGCAGCAGTGCACCGCTGAGAAACCCGAGATCGCTCTCCCATCGCTTCCCCGTGTCGACGAAGCCGAGGCTTTCGTAGAACGCGATCGCACGCGCGTTGTACGACGCGACGTGGACGATGGCCTCGGGTCGCGGCCCCGTCGAGCGGAGCGCCTCCTGCCAGAGCGCCCGGCCGATCCCGAGGCGCTGGTGCTCCGGGAGGACGTAGATCATCTGGAGCTTCAGCCGTTCCAGACTGGTCAGGACGCGGCACACGCCGACGAGAGTGTCGTCCCGCCACGCGTCGAGCCGGATCTCGTCGGGATGCGGCTCTGCAAGGCGCCGCGCGAAGGCCGCGATGGACGGTTCGGAAAACACGTCCCTGAAGTGGTGGGCGATGTCCTCGACCGAAATGCCGCGTTCGAGGTTGGGATAGGTTGCCAGCCACGTCCGATAGACGACCTCCCGGCTGGCGCGGACATCATCGGGGTGGGATGGAGCGATGCGGATCAAGGCGCAACCCTGACGCCACGAAAAGCAAAAACCCCGGCGAGTGGCCGGGGTCGTTCCTCGTTCAAGCGACGTCGAGCCCGGCTAGTGGCTTGCCCTTCGGGCCATGCGGCGCGGGTCGATGTCGGTGCGGAACACCTTGTCCCAGAAGCCCGACGTCACGCCGAAATTGCCGGCGTCGTTGAAATGGTGGTGGAGCGCGTGGCGATGCTTCAGCCGGTACATGTAGGTGCCCGGCCGGATGCGCCAGTGGTGCACGCCGTGGTGCACGGTGATGTAGAGGAGGTAGCCCATCGTGATGCCGGCCGTGAACCCGGCGCCGTAGCTGAAGCCGGCAAGCCAGACGGCAGGCAGGAGAACGAGGACCGCGATGAGGATGAGGCTCAGCCAGGACGGCGTGCCGATCAGCGCCTTCTGGTCGTCATGGTGCGCGTCGTGCATCTCCTTGATGTACGGCACGTGATGGAGCACCCAGCGGTGCAACTGGTATTCGGCGAACGTCCAGGTGGCGGCGCCGGCGGCGACCGAGATCAACCAGACGCCCCAGTTGGCAATGGGGGTGGCAAGGAGCGCTGCAGCCGTCAGCGATGTGACCGCGACCGGATAGATGACATAGTCGACGTAGTAGCTGGTCGCGCTCAGGCGCATGCTGACCTCCGATCCCGCGCGGATGACGGCTCGGCCCCGGTCATCGCCGTATGGCAGAGCGGGCCGACCCACCAGGCCGCGCTGCGCGGAACTTAAGCCCCGAATCAGGGTGAAAGTAAACCTGTCGGGACTGCGGCGCAGGGCCCCCGACCCGCCGTCCCTTCACTGTTGCGCGGCCAACATTTGCTGCATTCGCGCCACTAGCGCCGCACGATCCGGTGCAAAACCACGGGCGATCCACCATTCCTCGATCGACCGTAGAACGGCTCCAATCGCCGGCCCCGGCCGCATCCCTGCGGCGATGAGGTCGCTGCCGCTCACCGGGAGCTGCGGGATCGGCCAGCCGCGGATCGCGTCGAAGGCCGAAACGTAGTTCGCGATCCCGCGTCCGCCGGTTGCGGCCGCCTGGGCAAGGCTCGCGGCGAGGCCGTCGCCACCGAGGCGGTAGGCGGCGACGCGGAGGGCCGCGAGATCGAGCGGTGGTTCGAGGCGGGGCGCTGCATCGACGGCGACGGCCATGCCGTCGCGATCGGCGTTCGACAGCCGGAGCCGCATTGCCGTCCGTTCGACGTCCTCGGCGACGCGCCCCGCGAGCGCCGCGAGCCGTCGCGTGGCGCCCGGCGCGAGGCCGGCCGCGGCCTCGAACGCCACGACGCGGCCAAGCTGCGCCGGATAGGCGATGCCCAAGACCACCGTCAGGATGCCGGCGTCCTGCATGGCCTCGGCCACGGGCACGGCGTACGGCGCGAGGACGAGTTTCCGCATCTCCTGTGCGATGCGCTCGGCGGCGAGATCGCGGAGGCCGGCGCGGGCGCGGATCGCCGCCGACAGCGCCGCCGGGTCGAATGCGCCGAAGCCCAGCTCCGCATGGAAGCGGAAGAGGCGCAGGAGCCTCAGCCGGTCCTCGGCAATGCGGGCGCCGGCGTCACCGATGAACCTGATGCGGTGGCTGAGGATGTCGTCGTAACCACCTGCAGGGTCGTGAAGCGTACCGTCCGTGCCAAGGGACAGAGCGTTCATCGTGAAATCGCGGCGGAGCGCATCGGCGGTCCAGTCGCGGCCGAAGCGCACGACGGCGTGGCGGCCGTCGGTCTCGACGTCTTCGCGGAGGGTCGTCACCTCGAAGGCGCGGCCGTTCGCAACCAGGGTCACGGTGCCGTGCTCGATGCCGGTCGGCACGGGCCGCATCCCCGCCGCAGCCCCGCGCGCGCTCACGACGGCCGGCGGCGCCGTGGTGGCGAAGTCGACGTCCACCACCGGCCGGCCGAGCAGCGTGTCGCGCACCGCGCCGCCGACGGCGCGTACCTCGTCGCCGCCGGTGCCTACCGCCGCGAACACGGCGCGCACCGCGGGATCACGAAGGAACGGCGCGTCGATACGCTCCGGCCGCACCGCCGCGGCGCTCACCCGGTGACCGTCCGGACGATGGCAGCCGCGGTTTCGCCTTCGTCGCCGATGCCGCCCTCGGAGAGGACGAGCCAGAGAATGCCGATCAGGACGAGGACCGCCCCGACGATGGAGAAGGCGACCACTCGGCCCATCGGGTAGTCCGCCGCCGTCGGCCACCGGCGTTCCTTCGCCCAGATCCAGAATGCGTGGATGGCGAACGGGACGATGAAGAGGACCGCGGTCAGGGCGAGGAAGCGCAGCATCAGGGGTACATCCGTTCGTAGAGGATACGGATGATACCCGCGGTCACGCCCCAGATGTAATGACCGCCGAAGGGCATCTCGTAGAACGACCGCTCCACGCCGTTGAACACCCGGCTGCCGCGGCGATGGTTGCCCGCGTCCATCAGGAAAGCCAGCGGCACCTCGAAGGCGTCGGCGACCTCGGCCGGGTTGAGCGCGAGGCGATAGCCCGGCTCGATCCGGGCGAGCACGGGAAAGACGCGGAACCCGGT
The DNA here is from genome assembly GCA_020849325.1 of Bauldia sp. Lineage (GTDB taxonomy): Bacteria > Pseudomonadota > Alphaproteobacteria > Rhizobiales > Kaistiaceae > JADLGL01. The sequence goes on from JADLGL010000020.1 coordinate 12,313, forward strand.
GCCGGTGAGGAAAGGCGGCAGGCAGCCGAGAACTTCGACCGCCGATGGCGGCAGGCCGATCTCCTCCTCCGCCTCGCGGAGCGCGCAGGCGACGGGGTCGGCGTCGGCGGGATCGACCTTGCCGCCGGGGAACGCGATCTGGCCCGCATGGGTGGACAGCGTCTCGGTGCGGCGCGTGAGGAGAATGGCCGCATCCGGCCGCCGATCGACGACCGGCATCAGCACCGCGGCATCGCGCGGCGGGCCGGACGGACGGCCCGGCAGCACGAACCCCTCCCCGGTCGCGGGACCGTCCAGCACCGGATATGGCGGGAAGACGGTCGGCGCCCGGTCGAAGAAACGAGCAGACGCCGCGCTGCGCACCCCGGCGGCAATGGTCACTTTCGCGTCAGGAATGGATGCTTCGAAATCCGGCTCCGGAATGACGGCCGGATCGGCAGGGACGCGAGGCACGGCCTTGGTTTCGCCGCGCTTGTCCCTATCCTCCGCCATTCCCGCCCTGCGTCCCTTCAACCCGCTTGCGCCCCGCCGTGGCGGGCTGTCACCGCAGCGAACGGCATGCCATGATCGTCGCCACTGCCGCCCGTTTGGGCAGACCGTACCGGCCAAGGTAGGAACCCCGATGACCGTCATCAACCAGATCCCGAGCGAGCGGGACGTGAAGCGGATCACCGCGGAGATCGACGAGGCGGTGACGACGGTCGCGGCCGTCCGCGAATCGATCGGCCGGGTCATCTATGGCCAGTCGACGGTCATCGACCAGGCGCTCATCACCATCCTGTCCGGCGGCCACGGGCTCCTCGTCGGCGTTCCCGGCCTCGCCAAGACGAAGCTCGTCGAGACGCTGGCGATCGTCCTCGGCCTCGCCGAACGGCGTGTCCAGTTCACGCCGGACCTGATGCCGTCCGACATTCTCGGCTCGGAAGTGCTCGACCAGTCGCCGGACGGCGTGCGGTCGTTCCGCTTCGTTCCGGGACCCGTCTTCGCCCAGCTCCTGATGGCGGACGAAATCAACCGCGCCAGCCCGCGCACGCAGTCCGCGCTCCTCCAGGCGATGCAGGAGATGCACGTCACCGTCGCCGGGCAGCGCTACGATCTGCCGTCGCCGTTCCACGTCCTGGCGACGCAGAACCCGATCGAGCAGGAGGGCACCTATCCCCTCCCCGAGGCGCAGCTCGACCGCTTCCTGATGCAGATCGACGTCCACTACCCCGACCGCGAGGCCGAGCACCGGATGCTCATCGAGACGACCGGCGCCACGCGGAGCGAGGCGGTCGCCGTTCTCGACGCGCCGCGGCTGCGGTCGCTGCAGCTCCTCATCCGGCGGCTGCCGATCGGCGAGATGGTGGTGAAGGCGATCCTCGATCTCGTGCGCTCGGCCCGTCCCGGCGAGATCGCGGACCGGAAGCTCGCGTCGGCCATCGCCTGGGGCCCCGGCCCCCGCGCCTCGCAGGCACTGATGCTGGCGTGCCGCGCCCGCGCGCTCATCGACGGGCGCTACGCGCCGTCCGTCGACGACGTCGTGGCGCTCGCCGTGCCGGTCCTGCAGCACCGCATGGCGCTCAGCTACGCGGCGCGCGACGCGGACTACACCATCCACGGCGTCATCGGCGATCTCGCCGCGAAGCTGGGATAGATGGCGACGCCAGTCCTCAGCGCCACCGAACCGCTGCCGCAGCGCGAGGCGTTTCACGAGGCGAAGGGGCTCGCCGAGTCCCTCCCCGACCTCCTGATGGAGGCGCGGCGGGTGGCGAACACCATCCTTGCCGGCTGGCATGGACGGCGGCGGGCCGGGCCGGGCGAGACGTTCTGGCAGTTCCGCCCGTTCGTGTCGGGCGAGCCGGCGAGCGGCATCGACTGGCGCCGCTCGGCGCATGACGACCATCTCTACGTTCGCGACACCGAATGGGAGGCGGCGCACACGGTGTGGCTCGCGCCGGACCTTTCGGCGTCGATGGCCTTCCGCTCGCGCCACGCCGGCGCGTCGAAGCGGGACCGCGCCGCCGTCGCGACGCTCGCGATCGCCGAGCTCCTCGCCCGCGCCGGCGAGCGCGTCGGCCTCCTCGGCGCGTCGAAGCCGATCCTGTCGCGCAACGCGCCCGAGAAGCTGTCGCGGCTCCTGCCGGCGGCCGGCGGCACGGAGCTCGACCTTCGCGGCCTTCGCCAGCATTCGGATCTCGTGGTCGTCAGCGATTTCCTCGACGGCATGGACGCCATCGAGGCGCGGATCGCCGCGATCGCGGCGACGGGGGCGCGGGCGCACCTCCTCCAGGTCGTCGACCCGATCGAGGAGAATTTCCCGTTCGGCGGGCGGACGGAGTTCGTCGATCCCGAGACCGGCGAGCGCGTCACGGTCGGGCGCGCCGAGGCGTGGCGGACGGCATACCAGCAGCGGCTCGCGGCGCTGCGCGACCGGTTGCGCCTCCACGCGCGGCGGCTGGACTGGACCTTCATCGTCCACCGCACCGACCGGCCGGCGACGGAGCCGCTCCTCGCCCTCCATGCGCGCCTGACCGATCGCGGCCTCAGGCGGCACGCGCATGCGCTGCGGGTCGCCGCGCCATGAGCTTCTCCGCGCCGGCCGTCCTCTATGCCCTGATCGCGCTTCCGGCGATCTGGTGGCTGCTGCGGCTCACCCCGCCGCGGCCGCGGACCGAGACTTTTCCGCCGACGCGCCTCCTGCTCGAGATCGCGCGGTCGGACGAGACGCCGTCGCAGACGCCGTGGTGGCTGGTGCTCCTCCGCCTCCTCCTCGCCGCGCTCCTGATCGTCGCGCTCGCCGGTCCGATTCTCCGCCCCACGGCGGAGGAGGCGCCGGGCGACGGGCCGATCCTCATCGTGTTCGACAATGGCTGGGCGTCGGCGGAACGGTTCGAGGCGATGCGGGCGACCGCGCTTTCGATCGTCCGCCTCGCCGAAGAGGCCGACCGGCCGGTGGCGTTCGTGGCAACGGCCGAAGCGCCGGGCCAGATCATCGCGCCGGCCGCGGCCGAGGACGTGGTGGCGCGGATCGACGCGCTCGAACCGCAACCCTACGCCGCGGACGTCGACGCGCTCCTGCCGCAACTGGCGACGATTGCCGCGACCGCGGGGTTCGGCGGCGCGGCGTGGCTTTCCGACGGCCTCGGCGGACCGGGCGCGGACGCCCTCGCCGCCTTCCTCGCCGACGCGATCACGGGGCCGGTGGTGATCTACGACGACCCCGGCACCACGATCATCGGCCTCCTGCCGCCGGCAAGTTCTGCCGAGGCGCTCACCGTGCCCGTCCTCCGCCAGGACGCGACGCTGCCGGCGACCGGGATCGTCGTCGCCGAGGACCTCCGCGGCCGGGCGATCGCCGAGGCGCAGTTCGCCTTCGGCGCCGGCGAGTTCGCTGCGGCGGCATCCTTCGACCTCCCGACCGAGCTCCGGAACGAGATCGTCCGCCTCCGCATTCCCGGCGAAGAGACCGCCGGCGCGGTGCAGCTCCTCGACGAGCGCTACCGCCGTCGGACGGTCGGCATCGTCGGCGGCGAGGCGACGGATCAGCCGCTCCTGTCGCCGGAATACTATCTCACGCGCGCCCTCTCGCCCTTCGCGGACCTTCGGCCGGTGGGCGGCGAGACGGGCGCCGCCGTCGCTTCGCTCATCGACGCCGGCGTTTCGGCGATCATCCTCGCCGACATCGGCACCCTGCCGGAGGAGGCCGCGGCGCGGCTCACGGCCTGGGTCGAGGGCGGCGGGACGCTGATCCGGTTCGCCGGCCCGCGCCTCGCGGCGGCCGTGCCGACGCTGATCCCGGTCAACCTCCGGCAGGGCGGGCGGACGCTCGGCGGCGCGCTGTCGTGGGAGGAGCCGCAGCCGATGGGCAATTTCCCGCGCACCAGCCCCTTCTTCGGCCTCGCGGTGCCGACGGACGTCCTCGTGCAGCGCCAGGTGCTGGCCGAGCCTGACCTCAGGCTCGCCGAACGGAGTTGGGCGGTCCTTGCCGACGGCACGCCGCTCGTCACCGGCGGCGTCACGGGCAACGGGCTCCTCGTCCTCTTCCACGTCACGGCCGACACCAGCTGGTCGAGCCTGCCGCTGTCGGGCGTGTTCGTAGAAATGCTGCGGCGTGTCGTGGCGATGTCGAGCGGTGCGGCCGACACCGCGGCGACCGAGGCGACCGCCGCGCTCGCCCCGTACCGCGTCCTCGACGGGCGCGGCCGCTTCACCGAGCCGGGACCGGCGGTCCAGCCGATCGTCGGCGCGGCCACCGTGGGGCCCGATGCGGCGCACCCGCCTGGCCTCTACGGCGCCGAGGACGCGTTCCGCTCGCTGAGCCTCCTTGCCGCGGACGCCGCGCTGCCGCGCCTCGACGCGGCGAGCCTTCCCGGCGTCGAGCTCCGGCCGTACCCGACGGCGGCGCCGGTGGAGCTGCGCCCTTGGCTCCTCGTGGCGGCGTTCGTGGTGCTCCTTTTCGATGCCCTCGCGGTCCTCACGCTCGGCGGGGCGCTGACCGCCCGGCGCGTGACGAAGGTCGCCGCCGTCCTCCTCGCCGGCATCCTCGTCCTCCCCAATCCGCACGACGCGCTGGCGCAGCAGGCGCCCGCCCTCACGCCCGCCGACGAGCGCGCGATGGCGGCGGCGAACCAGACGGCGCTCGCCTATGTCGTGACGGGCGACGCCGAGAACGACAGCATCAGCCGCGCCGGCCTCTACGGCCTGTCGATGATCCTCGCGCAACGCACGGCCTTCGTGCCGGGCGAGCCGGTGGCCCTCGACCTCACGACGGACGAGCTCGCCTTCTATCCGCTGATCTACTGGCGCGTCAGTCCGACCGCGCCGATGCCTTCGGCCGAGGCGATCGCGCGGATCGACGAATACATGCGGAACGGCGGCGTGGTGCTGTTCGACACCGCCGACCAGCTGCAACAGGCGGCGGCGACCGTCCTCGGCGGCGCGACACCGGCCGGCCAGCGGCTCCAGGACATGCTGGCGACGCTCGACCTCCCGGCGCTGCAGCCGGTACCCGAGCAGCACGTGCTGACGCGCTCGTTCTACCTCCTCACCACCTTCCCCGGGCGCCTGACCGGAGCGCCGCTGTGGGTGGAGGCCGCCGAGACCGCCATCGCGGGCGTGGACGTCCGGCCGGGCACCACCGACGGCGTCAGCCCCATCCTCGTCACCGGCAACGACTTCGCCGGCGCCTGGGCGGTGGACGAACGCGGCGCGTTCCTGTTCCCGACCTCCAACACGACGCAGCGCGAAACGGCGTTCCGGGCGGGCGTGAACATCGTGATGTACGCCCTGACCGGGAACTACAAGACCGACCAGGTACACATCCCCGCGCTGCTGGAGCGGCTCGGGCAATGAGGTATCCAGCCTGCCTCGTTGCGGTACTTCCTTCGCCTGAACGAGAGGTTGGTCCCCCCTCACCCGGATCGATCCGCTGCGCGTTTCGATCCGACCTCTCCCCGCCGGGGAGAGGCGAAGGGAAGGCCAGTCTCCGTCGGGCTGGCGGAATCTCGACCGGAGCGCCCCGCTGATGTGGTCGCTCGGCTTCGATCCCGTGGTTCCGGCGTGGCTGATCGCGCTCCTGGCGGTGGCCGCGGCGGGCCTCCTCGCGCTTGCGGTAGCGCGCGGCCTTCGCGGGACGTGGCTCAGGGCGATCGCGGTGGCGGCGCTGGTCGCGGCGCTGGTGAACCCGATCATCGTGCGTGAGGAGCGTGACCCGCTCTCGACGGTCGTTGCCGTGGTCGTCGACCGGAGCGCCAGCCAGGAGCTCGCGGCGCGGGACGAGACCACCGAGGCAATGCGGGCGGCGCTCGTTGCGCGGCTCGGGCAGCTCGAAGGCATCGAGATCCGCACCATCGACGGGGCGCGCGACCGCGCGGCGAGCGACGGCACGGAGCTGTTCGCCGCGCTCAACGCCGGCCTCGCGGACGTGCCGCCCGACCGGCTCGGCGCCGTCATCATGCTCACCGACGGCCAGGTCCACGACGTGCCGGCCGGGCCGCTCGACCTCGGCGGCGCGCCGGTGCACGCGCTCGTCTCGGGGCGCACCACGGAGACCGACCGCCGCGTCGTCGTCGACGATGCGCCGCTCTTCGGCATCGTCGGCGAACCGCAGACGGTCACCTACACCGTGATGGACGACGGCGCGGCGCCGGGCGCCACGGTGCGGGTCAGCATCCTCGCCGACGGCCGGCCGTTCCGTACCGACACTGTGATCGCCGGCCGGCCGTCGACATTCACCTTCGAGGTGCCGCATGGCGGCGACAACGTCCTCGAATTCCAGGCGGAGGAACTGCCGGGCGAACTCACCGACCTCAACAACCGTGCGATCGTCGAGATCAACGGCATCCGCGAGAACCTCCGCGTGCTCCTCGTCTCAGGCGAGCCGCATGTCGGCGAGCGGACGTGGCGGGACCTTCTGAAGTCGGACGCCTCGGTCGACCTCATCCACTTCACCATCCTCCGTCCGCCCGAGAAGCAGGACGGGACGCCGGTGAACGAGCTTGCCCTCATCCAGTTTCCGACGCGCGAACTGTTCGAGCAGCGGATCAACGAGTTCGACCTCATCATCTTCGACCGCTACCAGGAGCAGGGCGTCCTGCCGCCCGCCTATTTCGAAAACATGGCGCAGTTCGTCAGGAACGGCGGCGCGATCCTCATCGCGGCGGGACCGGACGATGTCGGCTTCTTCAGCATCTACAATACCGCGCTCGCGACGATCCTCCCGATCTCGCCGACCGGCGATCTCGTCGAGGCACCGTTCTACCCGCGCGTCACGGAAGCCGGCTTCCGCCACCCGGTAACGCGCGAACTCCTCGGTGCCGCGCAGGAGCCGCCGGCATGGAGCCGCTGGTTCCGCCAGGTGGTCGCGACCAACCCCACCGGCGACGTCGTGATGAACGGCGCCGACGGCCGGCCGCTCCTCGTCCTCGCGCACGAGGGCGAAGGGCGCGTGGCGATGCTCCTCTCCGACCAGGCGTGGCTGTGGGCGCGCGGCTTCGAGGGCGGCGGCCCGCATATCGACCTCCTCCGCAACCTCGCCCACTGGCTGATGAAGGAGCCGGACCTCGAAGAGGAAGCGCTCCGTGCCGCCGCCGACAACGGCCAGATCACGATCGAGCGGCAGACGATGGAGGAGGCCGTGGCGCCGGTGACGGTGACGTCACCCTCGGGCGCCACGACGACGCTGGCGCTCGAGGAAGTCGAACCCGGCCTCTATCGCGGCACGCTGCCGGCCGACGAGGTGGGTCTGTGGCAGGTGACAGACGGGACGCTCGTCGCGGTCACCCATGTCGGCCCGCCCAACCCACGCGAATTCCAGGAGGCGCTGTCCACGACCGCGAAGCTCGAACCGGTGGTCGACGCCACCAACGGCCACATCGGCCGGATGCTCGACGCCGGCGGCAATCTCGACCTGCCGCGGGTGCTGGAAATCCGCCCCGGCGCCGCGAATTACGGCGGCGGCGACTGGCTCGGCATCCGTATGACGGAGGCCTCGACGCTGCTCGGCATCGCCCGCGTCCCGCTGTTCCTCGGCTTCCTCGGACTGGCGATCCTGCTCGGGCTGGTGACGCTGGCCTGGTACCGCGAGGGGCGGTGAACACGCTCGGTCGCCGCTTCGTTCACCCCAGCGCGGCGATCAGTCGAGCGAAGGCAAGCTTCGACGTTCCTGCGAAGCTAGGGCACGTCCAAGCGTTCGATCTCCAGCGCCCAATTGTAGGAGAACACACCCTGCGCTGTTGCGAGAACTGGAATATCTGGAGAACCGAATAGAGGAAAAATGGCGAACCAGCCTCTTTCTTCATCATAGTAGAGTGTGAGGGCGGTAAAGCCGTCGACAAACTGGTTCGCATCCCCGCGAGGGCACACTCCCATCACAGCGGCAATATTGGTGCCAGTGATCGCCGCGCGCGCTGGCTGTGGTGCGATGGCCTCAACGCTGACACCGTTCACTAGCACTAGAAGTTGAAAACCGGTCTGGCAAAGGTGTCTGAATATGGCACCCACCTCGTCGCGCGTCGCTTCGGCAGAAACCGCAGGAGGGCTCGACAGCACCAAGGTCGCCGCAGCAAGAACAGCTAACCTGCCCATCATAGCTACCCTCGCCCTTTTTCCCTGCTTGTTCCCACCCTTCGCGGCTTTCACCCTAGGCTCTCGGGTCGCCCTACGCCGCCGGCTTCCGCAGCAGCTGCTTCAGATCGAAGCCCTCGTCGGCGGCCTGCTCCGGCGTCGGCAGGCGTCCGCCGGGCTCCAGCACGCGGCGGCCGAGCATGTGGTCGCCGGGTTTGTTGACCGAGTCGATGTTGACGAGGCGGTCGCCGTCGAACTGGAAGATCGAGAAGGCGCCCTCCTCCGGCTTGCCGCGGACGACGCGGCGGGTCGCCTTCTCGGCGAGGCCGACCATCTGGAGTTTTGCGTCCTGCTGGTCGGACCAGAACCACGGCACCGCATGGTACGGCGCGCCGCCCTTTCCGGTGATGGTTTTTGCGACGTGCTTCGCCTGATCGACCGCATTCTGGACGGACTCGATCCGCATCCGGCGGCCGACCGAGGATTCCACGAAGGCGGCGCAGTCGCCGATCGCGAACACGTCCGGGTTCGAGGTGCGGAGATCGGCGCCGACGACGATGCCGTTCTCGCAGGCGATGCCGACCTGCTGGGCGAGTTCCACGTTGGGGATGACGCCGATGCCGATCACGACGAGGTCGGCCGCGATCGGCGGCGTGTCGTCGCCGACCGAGACGCCCACGACCTCGCCGTTCCGGCCGATCAGCGCCTTGGCGCCGGCGTTGAGGAGCACGGTGGTGCCCCAGCCGCGGTGGAGGTTCAGGAAGTGCTCGGAAATCTCGGTCGCGACGGCGCGGCCCATCAGCCGGCCGGTCGCCTCGATCACGGTGACGTTCCGGCCGAGCTGGCGCGCGGTCGCGGCGAGTTCGAGGCCGATGAAGCCGCCGCCGATGACGACCACCGACTCCGCCGCCTTGAATCGCTCGTGCATGGCGCGGACGTCCGCGGCGTCGCGGAGGTAGAAGACGCCGTTGAGGTCGGTGCCGGGGATGTTCGGGATGCGCGGCCGGGCGCCGGTCGCGAGCACGAGATGCTCCCATTCCAGCGTCTCGCCGGTGCTCAGCAGCACCGTCTTCTTCGTGGTGTCGATCGCCTCGACCTTGGTCGAAAGGCGCATGTCGACCTTGTTGCCGTCGTAGAACGCCTGCGGCCGCAGCTCCTGCAGCCCGCGCTCAGGCTCCTTGAGGTAGGTCTTCGACAGCGGCGGCCGATGGTAGGGAATGTCGCTCTCGGCGGTGATGAGCGTCACCGGATCGGTGTAGCCCTCGGACCTGAGGCTCACGGCCATCTGCGAGCCGCCGTGTCCGCCGCCAATGATGATGACGCCCTTGCCCACCGCCCGCTCCCTCAGGTCAGCCTGCCCTGCCGACCGCCCTTCTGTGGAGCGTCCGACGATCCCGGCCCCTTGCTAGAGGCGAAGGCGGTTAGTGGCAAGGCGAAGAGCCGCGAACCGCAACCGGCCACCCGCCTCGAGGCTTCAGAGACGCAATTTGGGGGCTGCGTGCAGAGTGCAGAGTGCGGAGCGCGGAGCCGCGGCGCGCGTCCATGGCGAAGAAGAGAACGCGCCTCGCCGCCGCCGCTCAGAACCAGCCCCGCCGCTTCAGGATGAAGTACGGCACGAGTGCCGAGGCGACCATCACGAGGATCGCGATGGGGTAGCCGAACGTCCAGTCGAGCTCCGGCATGTGGACGAAGTTCATGCCGTAGACGGTGCCGATCAGCGTGGGCGGCAGCAGGATCGTCGCCGCCACCGTCAGCACCGAGATCACCTCGTTCTGCTGCACCGAGATCAGCCCCAGCGTCGCGTCGAGGAGGAAGGTCGCGCGGTTCGACAGGAAGGAGAGGTGGTCGGTGAGCGAGCGGACGTCGCGCGCCATGAGCTTGATGCTGGGGCCGTCGGCCTTCCGCAGCAGTGGCTGGCCCACGCCGCCGGCGGTGACGTATTGCAGCATGCGCTCGATCGAGGCGAGGCTCTCGCGGGTCTTCGAAACGATGTCGTTCTGGAAGCCGATGCGGACGAGATAACCTTCGAGCTTTCGCTCGCGCCGCTTGCCCGAGGCGATCCGGCCGCGATGGTCGCGCGTGAAGATCTCGCGATTGAGCCGGTCGATCTCGCTGCCGGTCTTCTCGACGACGTCGGCGATGCGGTCGATGATCGATTCGAGGAGCGTCACCATCACGCCGACCGGCTCGCCGCAGACGTCGCCGACCTTGGTCGAGCGGACGAGGAACTGGCGGAAGGCCGCGAAATCCTCGTAGCGCACGGTGGCGAGCTTGCCGCGGCTGAGAACGAAGGTGAGCGGCGTCAGCACGGGCGTGCCGGCATCGACGCCGGCGACGATCGAGACGGTGAGGAACTGCCCGCCGGCCTCGGAGTAGAACCGGCTCGAGAACTCGATCTCCTCGGCTTCCGCCTGCGTCGGAATCGAAACGCCGAGGAACTTTTCGGCGGTCCTGTCCTCCTCCGGCGTCGGCTTGAGGAGATCGATCCACGACGCCCGCGGATCGTCCTGCGGCACGGCGGAGTCGGGCAGCGCAACGGGACCGGCGGGGGTGAGGGAATAAGCCATCAGCATAAGCGGGACTCACGAACACGATAACGTCCGGCGCATGGTGCCCCAATTCGCCGGGAAGCGCAGCGTTCGGGGCGAGCCGGGTTCAACCTGCCGTGGGCAAAATGCGCCCCGCCTTGTCCGCCGGGTGCGCTTCTGGTGTCATCCCCGGCGGCGAAGACGCCCTGCCCGCACGACCGATGCACCGGAACACCGCTCACCGAAAATGCCGATCGTGAGCGACAGCGGGTCCGGCGCCCTGCGCCACGACATCCAGATGCTCCGCGGCTTCGCGGTGCTCTGCGTCGTCTTCTATCACATCGGCATGCCCGGCTTCCGGGCGGGCTATCTCGGGGTCGACGTCTTCTTCGTCATCTCCGGCTTCCTGATGATGCGGATCCTCGCATCGGACCAGGACGCCGGGCGGCTTTCGATCGCGCGCTTCTACCTCCGCCGCGCCCGGCGGCTCCTCCCCGCGGCCCTCGCGACGATCGCGGTCACCACGGTTCTCGGGCTCTTCGTGCTGGCGCGCTGGGAATGGGATGCCTATCCGGGTCAGGCGTTCGGCGCGCTCACCTTCACGGCCAACATCGTCGCCTGGACGGAGAACCAGGACTATTTCGCTCCGGCCGCGGAAACGCTGCCGCTCCTCCATTTCTGGTCACTGTCGCTCGAGGAGCAGTTCTACCTCCTTCTGCCGCTCGCGCTTCTCCTCGCCGGGCGGCGCTACCGGCTGGCGATGGTCGTCGTCGCGGCAACCGCCAGCATCGTCGCGTGCTTCGTCGTCGTGCCGCGCTCGCCGGCGGCGGCGTTCTATCTCCTGCCGACGCGGGCGTGGGAACTCCTCCTCGGCGCCGCGGCCGCCGGCGTGGCGATGGCGTGGCCGCGGCTTCGGATCGGCTGGCCGGTGCAGGCGGCCGGGGCGCTCGTCGTGATCGCCCTCGTCTTCGTGACGATCGATCCCGTGCATCCGCGCCTCGACGCGCTGCTGGCCTGCCTCGCCACCGCTGCGATCCTTCTGGGCGCAGATCGCGGCCGGCTTGCCGGCTGGCCGGGGCGGCTCCTCGGCCGCATCGGCGACATCTCCTATTCGCTCTATCTCGTCCACTGGCCGCTCCTCGCCTTCGCCACCATCGCCTTTTTCGGCGCGGTGCCGGCGGCGGTCCGGCTCGGAATCGTGGCGGTGGCACTGGTCCTCGCCGCGCTGCAGTACCGGTTCGTGGAGCAGCCGTTCCGGCGGGCGCGCGGCGGGCGACGGGGCACGTGGCTCTTCGCCGGCGGCGTCCTTGCGGCGGGGATCGCCATCGCGATCGGCGTTGCGTACCTGGTGTATGTCCGGCCGGACGGGCCGGCTGCCGAGCTCCGGCGGCCGAACTACGGGCTCGGTCACGCCTGCGAGCTCACCGAGCCGACGTTCACCGCCAAGCCCGAATGCCAGACGACGGCATCACCCACGACGGCGCTGTGGGGCGACAGTTTTGCCATGCAGTGGGCGACCGGGCTTCGCGATCTTCCGGGCGGGCTGATCCAGATCACGCGCTCCGCCTGTCCGCCGGTCGTCGGCATGACCGCGGGGCCGGCGGCGACCGACGACTGGGTCGGCCGCTGCTTCGTGTTCCACCAGTCCGCCTTCGACTACATCCTCGCTTCGCCCGACATCACCACGGTGGTGCTGTCGGGGAACCTTCGGCTGTTCACGAACGACGGCGTCACCATGCTCGCCGACCCGGCGACGCCGGCTGCAACGTCGGCGGACGCGGCGCGGATCGCTTATGGGCGAATGATCCGGACGCTCGAAGCGGCGGGCAAGCGCGTCGTCTTCATCGCCGCGATGCCCACCGGCGGCTTCGACATCGGCGCCTGCCTCGAGCGCGTCGATACCGGGCTCCTCATTCTCGGCGGCGTCGATTGCAGCTTCCGGACGGCGGCGGTCGTTGCCAATGACGGCGCCGTCATGGCCCTCCTCGACGCGATCGCGACCGATACCGGGATCACGGTGGTCTGGCCGGCCGCCGCGTTCTGCGATGCCATCGTGTGCCGGCCGACCCTCGACGGAGTGCCGCTCTACCGCGATCGCGCCCACATTCCGCGGAACACGACGCCGCTCCTGGCCGCCGCGATCGACCTTCCCGGCATCGTGACGGGCACGACGACCTGCACCCGAGACCCGGCCGATACGCTGGCGTGCGCCGTGCTCCGCCGTCCGGACTGGGCGGCGCGTTAGATTCAGGTCGATTCCCGGGCAAGAAAATGCCGGGCCTCGGCCGTGGCCCGGCAGGTGGGGCGCGGACTGGATCGCCATTCGGACGCAGGAGACTGGTGGCGACCCCCGGCCCTTCAGGGGAGAACGGCCCCCCAGGGGCGATCTGACCCTGGAGGGAAGACCGGTTCGCCGGTGTGACGGCGAATCGATGGCTGCGTCGCTACAACCGTATGCGGGTCCGCAACCAAAGGAAGAGTGCCGCGAAACTATCCACCGGTCAGTTTCGCATCAGTAGGCCCAGGTCGCGGCCTTCTCCAGCAGGAAATCACGGAAAGCCGCGATCCGCGCCGAATTCCGGAGCTCCGACGGATAGACGAAATAGGTCGCGAAGCTCGGCGCTTCCGCCTGCGGCAGGACGCGGACGAGCCGGCTGTCCTTGTCGAACAGATAGTCCGGCAGGGCGGCGATGCCGGCACCGCGGCGGACCGCATTGTGGATCGCGAACACGTTGTTGATGAGGAGCGCCGACTTCCGCGGCGCGCCGCGGTTCCGGCCGGCGACCTCGAGCCAGTTGAGGTGGCGGAGATACTGCGGCACCGGCACGCCGAACGTGACGATCCGGTGGTGGTCGAGGTCCTCGAGGGTCTTCGGCTCGCCGAAGCGCTCGAGGTATTCGGGCGCCGCGTAGAGGTGGTAGTGGACCGTGAACAGCTTTCGCTGGATCAGGTCCGGCTGGCTCGGCTTCTGCAGGCGTATCGCCGCGTCCGCCTGGCGCATCGACAGATCGAGCTCCTCGTTCTCGAGGATCAGCTGCAGCGAGATGTCGGGGTACTGCTCGACGAACTCGTTCACGCGCTCGGCAAGCCAGGTCGAGCCGAGGCCGACGGTGGTCGTCACCCGCAGCGTGCCGCTCGGCTTGTCGCGCGTTTCCTGGAGCCGGCTCTGGACCGATTCCAGCTTCATCAGCATCTCGCTCGCGGCGCTGTAGAGCAGCTCGCCCTGCTCGGTGAGCATCAGGCCGCGGGCGTGGCGGTGGAAGAGCGGGACGTTGAGGTCCTGCTCGATCGCGCTGACCTGCCGGCTCACCGCCGACTGGCTCATGTCGAGCGTTTCGCCTGCCTTGGTGAACGAGCCGGCGTGCGCCGCCGCGTGGAAGACCCGCAGTTTGTCCCAGTCCATCCCGCCCCCGCGTGCCGCCCGGTTATTCGGCGGCTTCCGTCGCAAGTTCCTCGACGGAACTCAAGTATCTCTCGGCGTCGAGCGCCGCCATGCAGCCCATGCCGGCGGCGGTGACGGCCTGCCGGTAAGTCTCGTCGGCGACGTCGCCCGCGGCAAAGACGCCGGGAAGGCTGGTCGCGGAAGAGCCCGGCGCGGTCCAGATGTAGCCCGACGGCTTGAGCCGGACCTGGTCCTTGAAGACCTCGACCGCCGGCGCGTGGCCGATGGCGACGAAGAAGCCGTCGGCTTCGATCTCCTGCGTCCGGCCGGTGACGACGTCGCGGATCTTCACGCCGGTAACCGAGGGCGGAAAGCCGGTCTTGCCGGTCACTTCGTCGACGGCGCTGTTCCAGATCACCTCGACCTTCGGATTGGCGAAGAGCCGCTTCTGGAGGATGCGCTCGGCGCGGAAATGATCGCGGCGGTGGATGACGGTGACCTTCGAGGCGAATTTGGTGAGGAACAGCGCCTCCTCGACGGCGGAGTTGCCGCCGCCGACCACCACGACCTTCCGGTCCTTGAAGAAGAAGCCGTCGCAGGTGGCGCACGCGGACACGCCAAACCCCTTGAAGGTCTGCTCCGACGGGATGCCGAGCCACTTCGCCTGGGCACCGGTGGCGATGATGACCGCATCGGCGGTGTACACCGTCCCCGAATCGCCGATCAGGCGGAACGGGCGCTGGCCGAGCTGCGCCTCGACGATGAGGTCCTGCACGATCTTCGTGCCGACGTTTTCGGCCTGCTCGCGCATCTGCTCCATGAGCCACGGGCCCTGGATGGCTTCGGCGAAGCCGGGATAGTTCTCGACCTCGGTGGTGATCGTCAGCTGGCCGCCCTGCGGGATGCCGGCGACGAGCACCGGCTCCAGCATCGCGCGCGCGGCGTAGATGGCGGCGGTGTAGCCGGCCGGACCGGATCCGACGATGAGTACCTTCGCATGCATTGGAGTGCTGCCTCTTCCGGCCGGCGCCTGCGGGCGGCCGAACCATGGGCTTCCCATGCGCGCAATGTAGGGAAGCGGCCCCGCCTGTGGCAAGGCTCGCCAGCCGGCCGAGCCGGCCATGACTTGCCGGCGGCCTTGTGACAGAGTGCCGGCAACGAAGGGAGCGCCGCCACGGCCGGCTGCGGGGAACGGGGCCGAAGGCGGCAAGAAGCCGGTGGATATCTCATGCGGTCACGTGGGTGGGCGTTGGCGGCGGCGTTTTGCGCGGCCCTCGCATTGGCGGGTTGTGGCGGCGACGAAGCCGAGACTCCCGAACCGCCGACGGACGTCCCCGCCGTTGCGCCGGCCGAGCCGGTAACGCCCGCGGCGCCAGCTCCGGCAACGGCCGTCGAGCCCGCCGCCGCACCCGCGCCGGCCGAGGCGCCCGCGGCAGCCATCGTGCCCGCCGAACCCGCCGCCCCGGCGCCAGGGGCGGTCGAGACTCCGCCCGCCGCACCGCCGGCCGCCACACCGCCGCCCGCCACACCGCCGGCCGCCACACCGCCGGCGCCGGTCGAGCCGGCCACCCCGGCTGCCACTCCCGCCGCCGCTGCCGGGACGCCGCCCGCCGCGGCCGCCGCGGCGCCGGAACCCGCGCCGATCGACCCGGAACTCGCCGAGCGCCTGATGGCGGCGGACCTTGCGGCCGGCGAAGCGGTCGCAGCGCGCTGCACGTCGTGCCACACGCTGACGGAGGGCGGCGCGACGCTGATGGGGCCGAACCTCTTCGACATCGTCGGGGCGCCGGTCGGCCGCGACCCGGCCTTCACCTACTCGTTCGCCATGCGGCAGCTGGCGCTCGCCGGCGAGACGTGGACGTTCCAGCGGCTCGACGATTTCATCCGCGACCCGTCGCTGACGGTTCTCGGCACCCGGATGGGGTTCCAGGGCATCGACGACGACGTGGAGCGGACGAACCTCATCGCCTATCTCACGACGCTCTCGAACGACCCGATCGAGCTGCCGGGGCCGCGCGTCGGCGTCTTCGTCGCCGGTCTCGCACCGCTCGACTACATGGGCCTGCAGGCCTCGAACGGGCAGGACACGTACAACAACAACTGCAACAGCTGTCACGGCCTCAACCTCGAAGGCCGCGTCGCCCCCGACGGCACGGTCCTCGGGCCGCCGCTCGTCGGGCCGCCCTTTACCGACAACTGGTTCGGCAAGCCGGTGGGTGAACTCTTCGCCTGGGTCCGCCGGGCGATGCCGCCCGGCGTCGGCGCCGGCGTCTTCTCCGACGAGCAATACGCCGCGATGCTGGCCTACATCCTCCGCCGCAACGGCTTCGTCGCGAGCGGCGTGTGGCTCGAGCCGAGCGCGCGGGAACTCGCGGGGGTGGGGTTCTACCAGTTCTGAGGCGAGGTGCTCCTCGCCTCGAGCCCGCCATCGTTCCGGACAGCCGAAGGGCTGATCCGTACGACGCGGTGGTTCGGGGTGGCTAGAACATCGTGTTGCCGTTGGCGGCCGTCTCCGGCACCGGCTGAAGCACGTCCCAGTGCTCGACGGCTTTCCCGTTCACAACGCGAAAGATGTCGACCGCCGCCGTGCCGCGATCGCCGGCGCCGTTGGTGATGTGCGAGTGGACCGCGACGAGGTCGCCGTCGACCAGTACGCGCTTCACGTCGTAGCGAAGGCCCGGCATCGCCGCGAGGAGGTGCGGGATGCCGGCGAGCGCGCCTTCGATGCCGTCGGGGACCTGCGGGTTGTGCTGCCTGTAGGGCGGCGCGACGAAGCGATCAAAGGCTTCACCGACATTGCGGTCGTTGAACGCCATGTCGAGGAGCCGGACAGCGACCTGCCCCGACGCATGCTTCGTGAATTTCGCTGGATCGATGGCCATGCCTGGCTCTCCCGTTCGGCCCGAACCGTTCGGGCCTTCACGCCGCTCATCTGATCCGCTAGGTTTCCAATCGCAAGAAGGCACCTTTTCGATACCTAGGTTCCCAATGGAAACCATCCCTTCCGCAGCCGAGGCGAAAGCCTGGAACCCCTATTCGGCGGACTGTCCCACGCGCGTCGTCCTCGACCGGATCGCGGACAAGTGGACGGTGCTCGTCCTCGGCCTTCTCGGCGACCGGCCAAAGCGGTTCAACCAGTTGCGGAAGAGCGTCGACGGGTTGTCGCAGAAGGTGCTGACGCAGATCCTCCGCGGCCTCGAAACGGACGGCCTCGTGACGCGCACCGCGTTCCCGACCGTGCCGGTGACGGTCGAGTACGCGCTCACCCCGCTCGGCGACAGCCTTCGGACAACGCTCGACGGCGTGCGGCTATGGGCGGAGGCGAACATCGAGGCGATCCTCCAGGCCCGGAAGGCGAAGGGGCCGTGACGGCCCGGCCGCTCCAACTCGCAGCGCGGCGATCATGCGGGGTGCGCGGGAGGAACTCCCGGCGTAAGCTCGCGTTCCGGACGAGGGCCGGGATGGCCCGCGGACAACGCAGGGAGAGCTTCAGGCAATCATGAGTGCGCGCTTCCAGAGGTGGGTGAAGGAGTGGATCGACGAGAACATCCTTCCCGGCGCCAATTCCGACATCGAGACCAACGAGAAGAAGGCCGCGCGGCTGACCGACAAGGTGCTCGCCGAGGCGGTCGCGGCCGGCTTCTCGAAATTCGAGATCGACGGCGAACGGAAGCGCGTCGGGATCATGGTCCAGACCGCGGTCGCGGACACGACGGACTTCGATGTCGACGCGTATCACCTCAAATCGCAGCTGGCGCAGGAGAACGAGGACGGGGACTGAGGCCCGTTCCCCGAAGGCGCGGCGTTCCCGCACGGAACTCCGCGATCATCGGACTGGGCGGCCGACGCCCCGGCCCGTCGACGGCGGACGAAACGGCTGGAACTTCTTGACCCCGCCCCTGCCCTCGCCTACCTTTCGCGCTCACTCGCGAAGGCACGCTGCAGCGATGCACGCCATTTTCGTAGTATCGGAGCGCACCGCCACGATGGCTTAAGGCCGTCGCAAGACGGTGGTGCGCTTAATCCAAGGGGCCCGCGAGGCCCCTTTTTGCTGACCGGAAGACCCCAGAAAGACCGCCGCAGTGGAGAGTGGAATGGAACCGAGAATGATGACGGGCGCGGAGATGGTGCTCCAGGCGCTGGTCGATCAGGGCGTCACCGACGTCTTCGGCTATCCCGGCGGGGCGGTGCTGCCGATCTACGATGCGCTCTTCCAGCAGGAGAAGATCTTCCACACGCTCGTCCGGCACGAGCAGGGCGCGGGCCACGCGGCCGAAGGCTATGCCCGCTCGACCGGGAAAGTGGGCGTTGCGCTGGTCACCTCCGGGCCGGGCGCCACCAACATGGTGACGCCGCTCACGGACGCCCTCCTCGATTCCATCCCGATGGTCTGCATCACCGGCCAGGTCGCGACCCACCTCATCGGCTCGGACGCGTTCCAGGAGTGCGACACGGTCGGCATCACGCGGCCCTGCACCAAGAACAACTGGCTGGTGAAGGACGTGAACGACCTCAGCCGCGTCCTCCACGAGGCGTTCTACGTCGCGACGCATGGCCGGCCCGGCCCGGTGGTCGTCGACATCCCGAAGGACGTCCAGTTCGCGACCGGCGTCTATACGCCGCCCGACCCGCGCGGCCACAAGACCTACCAGCCGCAGGTGAAGGGCGATTCCGCTGCGATCCGCGCCGCGATCGACCTCATCGCGAACGCCAAGCGGCCGATCTTCTACACCGGCGGCGGGATCATCAATTCGGGCCCCGAGGCCTCGAAGCTCCTGCGCGAATTCGTGCGCCTGACGGGCTTTCCGATCACGACGACGCTGATGGGCCTCGGCTCCTACCCCGCGTCGGACCCGCAGTGGCTCGGCATGCTCGGCATGCACGGCACCTACGAAGCCAACAACGCGATGCATGACTGCGACGTCATGATCAATCTCGGCGCCCGCTTCGACGACCGCATCACCGGCCGCCTCAACGCGTTCTCTCCCAACTCGCGGAAAATCCACGTCGACATCGACCCGTCGTCGATCAACAAGAACGTCCGCGTCGACATCCCGATCATCGGCGACGTCGGCAACGTGCTCGCCGACATGCTCCACGTCTGGAAGGCGGAGAAGCCGAAGACGGACAAGGCCGCGCTCAAGAACTGGTGGGCGCAGATCGACAGGTGGCGCGCCCGGAACAGCCTCGCCTACCGCAACAGCCGCGACATCATCATGCCGCAATATGCGGTCGAGCGGCTCTACGCGCTGACGAAGGATCGCGACACCTACGTCACGACCGAAGTCGGCCAGCACCAGATGTGGGCGGCGCAGTATTTTCATTTCGAGGAGCCGAACCGCTGGATGACTTCGGGCGGCCTCGGCACGATGGGCTACGGCTTGCCTGCCGCCGTCGGCGTCCAGACGGCGCACCCGGAAGCACTCGTCATCGACATCGCCGGCGACGCGTCGGTGCTGATGACGATGCAGGAGATGTCGACGGCGGTGCAGCACGGCCTGCCGATCAAGATCTTCATCCTCAACAACCAGCACATGGGCATGGTTCGCCAGTGGCAACAGCTGCTCCACGGCAACCGCCTGTCGCACAGCTACACCGAGGCGCTGCCGGACTTCGTCATGCTCGCCGAAGCCTATGGCTGCGCCGGCTTCCAGGTGAGCAAGCCGGGCGACCTCGACGCCGCGATCCTCGAGATGATCAAGGTCGACAAGCCGGTGCTGTTCGACTGCCGCGTCGCCGCGCTCGCCAACTGCCTGCCGATGATCCCGTCGGGCAAGGCGCACAACGAGATGCTGCTGCCGGAAGCCACGGACGCCGAGATCGACAGCGCGATCGACGACGCCGGCAAGGTGATGGTGTAGTGGCGACGATCTCCTCCATCTCCGTCACCTGCGCTGCCTGCGGGACCGCGAGCGAGCAGCGCCGCGCCACCGGCATCGACACCGTCGGCTTCCCCGACCTCGACCTCCGCCCGCCGGAAATGCGGCGGAGCACGATGCACACCTGGCTGCAGGAGTGTCCCTCCTGCGGTTTCGTCGCCCCCGACATCTCGAAGAGCGACGACATCGAGCGCGCGGCGATGCACGGCCCGGAATGGAATGCGCTGCTGGCGGGCCGCGGCGGCGCCGACGCGCTGTCGAACCGGTTCGAACGGCGGGCGTTCCTCGAGCGCGCCGGCGCGAAGGACGGCCTCGCCGCCTTCCGCATGCTGTGCGCGGCGTGGGACGCCGATGACCGGAAAGACGTCGCGGGGGCGAAAGCCTACCGCGCGAAAGCGGTGCCCCTCTTCGAAGCGGCGCTCGACGGACCGCCTTCGCCGCAGCTCGCGGTCGACTGGACGATGCAACTCGTCGACGTCCTCCGCCGGCTCCGGCGGTGGGACGAGGCCGACACGCTGAACGACCGCCTCTTCGACGAAGACCGGATGACCATCCGGGCGGTCGCGGCGTTCAACGCGCGGATGATCCAGGAGGGCGACGACGCCCGGTTCGGCATGGGCATCGCGCTGGAAGAGGCCGGAGCATGAGGCCGCCGCGGTGAGCACCTATGGCACGAAGCAGGTGATCTGCGCCGTCTGCGAGGCGGAGAGCGTCCAGACGACGATCGTCAGCGCCAGCCGCGCGGGCGCCGCGGATCTCGACCTCCGCGCGCCGCGGACCGAGCGCGACACCATCCACGCCTGGCTGCAGGAATGCCCGGCGTGCGGCTTCGTGTCGGCCGACATATCGGTGGCATCGGAGCCGGAGATCGCAGCGTTCAATGCCGGCGTCGGCGCGCTCGGCGATGCCGAGCCCGGCAGTGGCGCTGAGCTGATGCAGCGCTTCCAGCGCCGGGCGGCGATCGAGAACGTCCTCGGCGACCTCCGCGCCGCCGGCTTCCGCTCGCTCAACGCCGCCTGGGTGGCGGACGACCACGACCTGCCGGAAGCGATCGAGCGGCGGCGCGAGGCGGCGGATTGCTATTCGCGCTATCTCGCGACCGATCCGCCCGACGAGGAGGCGAACCATCTCGGCGTGATGCTGATCGACATCCTCCGGCGCGCCGAAGTGTGGGACGAGGCCGAGGGCTATTGCGACTGGCTGGCGGCCCGCGACACGCGGCCGATCGTGCAGACCATCGTCCGCTTCCAGGGGGAGGCGATCGCCCGCCGCGACGCCGCGGTCCACACCATGAAGGACCTCGAGGCCGCCCGTGTCTGAGCCGACGCCGAAGCCCGCGAAGCCGAGCTTCGCCGACGAGCGCGACCTGTCGGCGGACGATCTCCGCCGCGGTGAAGGCGTTCTCCGGGCGATCTTCGCGCTCCGGCTCGTGATGCTGGTGGGCTCGGTGGGCTCGTTCCTCGGCTCGCTCCTGATGTTCTACCAGGGCTTCCTCTACGTCATCGATGCGTTCAATACGCTCTCGCACGGCACCGGGGACGGGCACGTCGCGCAGGTGACGGTGCCGGTGCTCGAGGCGGTCGATTCGTTCCTTTTCGGCGTGGTTCTCGTCATCTTCGCCTACGGCATCGCCGTTGGCTTCGTGTTCCGCCTGCCCCCGGCGCTGGTCCGCATCCTGCCGTCGTGGATGCGGATCTCGGGCGTCGGCCAGCTCAAGGCGATCCTCGCCGAAGTCGTCGTGGTCGTCCTGATCGTGATCTTCGCGCGCGTGGTCGTCGAAGCGGTCGACCACGGCGGCGGTTTCGACTGGTCGCTGCTCGTCCTTCCCGTCGCCATCGTCCTCGTCGCGGGTGCGATCCGGCTCCTCGAACTGAGCAGCCATTCGCCGGACGAGAACGGAACAACCCCATCAAAACCGGACGCTCACTGATGAACGCGCAGCCGATCCAGTCCTTCCTGCAGCCCGCCAGGCCGCCGCTCGAGCGCCACACGCTGTCGATCGTGGTCGACAACGAGCCCGGCGTCCTCGCCCGCGTCATCGGCCTCTTCTCCGGCCGCGGCTACAACATCGACAGCCTCACGGTGTCGGAGACCGAGCATGCCGCGCACGTCTCGCGGATCACGATCGTCACCACCGGCCAGGCGACCGTCATCGAGCAGATCAAGGCGCAGCTGTCGCGGATGGTGCCGGTGCACTCGGTGCGCGACCTCACCGCCGAAGGCAGTTCGCTCGAACGGGAGCTCGCGCTCGTGAAGGTGATCGGCACCGGCGACCAGCGCAACGAAGCGCTTCGCCTCGCCCAGGTCTTCCGCGCCGACGTCATCGACGCCAATGTCGATCACTTCGTGTTCGAGCTCACCGGCAAGCCGGCCAAGGTCGACCAGTTCATCGCCATCATGGGCCCGCTCGGGCTGGTCGAGGTGTGCCGCACCGGCATCGCCGCGGTGAGCCGGGGGAAGAAGACCGCCTGACGGGGTGGCTCCCGCGCGCCGAATGAAAGCCTACGGCCGCGAGGACCATGTGCGCCTCGCCATATGGGCAGCCGACTGCGCCGAGCGCGTGCTGCCCTTCTTCACGAGCGCCCTGCCCGACGACGACCGGCCGTTCTTCGCGATCGAGACCGGACGCGAATGGGCGCTCACCGGCATCTTCGCAATGCGGACGATCCGCAGCGCGTCCCTTGGCGCACACGCCGCGGCGAAGCTGGTGAAAGCCGGCTCGCCGGCCGCCCTCGCCGCTCACGCGGCCGGACAGGCGGTTGCGACGGCTCACGTTCCGCAGCACGCCTTCGGCGCCGCGTATTACGCGCTTCGCGCCATCGCTGCCGCCGACCAACCGGCGTCGCTCGCCTCGGTCGCGCGGGAGTACGAGTGGCAGGTGGACAGCGTGGCGGAAGGGCTGCGGAACGAGGTCAGGCGCCGGGTGATGATCGGCCGCCGCGGCAACCGCGCAACCGTCACTATCGACAAGAGCGGCGACTTCTAGAGCGTGATCCGTTGAAGTCGGATGATGCTCGTCGCTCCATCCCTTGATGGAGCATTGTCTTTTTCGAAGAACCGGCGTCCACTTCTTCGGATCATGCCCTAGTTCCGCCTGACGTCGATGATCGGTCCCGAGGATTGCGGCAGGCGCTGGCGGATCGCCTCGGCGAGACGCTCGGGCGTCGGGCTGCCGATGAGCACCTTCTTTCCGCCCCGCGTTTCCACCGCCACGGCGCCGCGGCCGCGGACGGCATAGTACCAGCCTTCCGGCGTCCTGCGGACGCCGAGGCCATACCACAGCGGCAGGCTGCGGGGGGCGACCGACACGATGTCGGCAAGAAGGATGCGCTTCCGCCAGAAGCCGAAGCGGAAATGCCATTCGAGGATGCTGCCGCCGACGGTCACCGTCAGCGCCGAGAAGGCAAGGAGAAGGCCAAAGGCGACGGCGAGGATGAAGGCGAGGATCCAGAGCGGCGGATCATCCGACGCCGAGGTCGAGAACGCCGTCACGACAAGCGCCAACACGGCGATGGCGACGCCGATCAGCGGCAGCACCAGGGATGCGTGCCTTTCCTCGTAGCGTGACGCGATCCGTGCCATCCCTGCCTCCGCTCCCATGATAGCCGGCCCGACACCGGGCGGAAGGTGTCGGATCGAACGGAACGCCGACTCGTGCTAGCGTTGCCCGATAGCGTCCCGCAGCCCAATGGAGCAGCCGATGACGTTCTCAACCCCCTCCGGAACGGGGCTTCGTTCGCCCCTCCTCACGCCCCTCGCCCGTAACTGGGGACTGATCGCCCTCCGTGGCGTCCTGTCGATCCTCTTCGGCATCGTCTGCATCGCGTGGCCCGGCGTCGCGCTCACGACGTTCATCTGGCTGTTCGCGGTATTTGCGCTCGTCGACGGCGTGTTCTCGATCGGCGCTGCGATCACCGGCGGCTCGATGATGCCGCGGTGGTGGCTCGCGGTGGTCGGCATCGCCGGCATCGCGGTGGGTCTCATCGCGGCGTTCAACCCCGGCGCCACGGCGCTGGTCCTCCTCACCTTCATCGGCGCGTGGAGCATCGTCCGCGGCATCTTCGAGATCGCCGGCGCGATCGCCGTGCGGAAGGAGATCGACAACGAGTGGATGCTGATCCTCGGCGGCGCGATCTCGGTGCTGTTCGGCCTCTACGTCTTCATCTTCCCCGGCGAAGGGGCGCTCGCGATCCTCATCGTCATCGGCATCTGGTCGATCATCGCCGGCGTCATGATGGTCGGCTTCGCCTTCCGTCTCCGCCGCCACAATTCGCGGGCCTGACGGTGCGAAAAGCCCTCCTCGCCGCCGCGCTCGCCTGCCTGCCGGCGAGCGCCTTCGCCGCCGCTCCGTTCGGCGAGTGGACCGTAGCCGGCGTCGGCGGCGATCCGGTAAGGGGGCTGACGCTCGTCATCGCCGAGGACGGGATCGGCGGCACCGGCGGCTGCAACCGGTTCTTCGGCTCGGTCATCGTCGCCGGCGACACCATCGCCTTCGGCGCCATCGGCTCGACGCGGATGTTCTGCGGCGCGCCCGGCGTGATGGCGGCCGAGAGCGCCTTCTTCGCCGCGCTCGAAAGCGCCGTCCGCTTCGAGGCGGCGGGCAACGAGATGACCCTGTTCGACGCCGCGGGCGCGCCGGTCGTCGTGCTCGCCGGGCCTGCCGAGGCCGCGGCGAACGAGATCGTCATCCCTGTGCCGTCGCCGGTCGAGGTCGCGACGCGATCGTACATGTGCGGCCGGCTCCCGGTGACGGTCGACTACATCAATGCCGGCGGCATCTCGCTCGCGGTGCTCCACATGCGCGACGAACTGGTGATCGCCGCCAATGTCCTCTCCGCAAGCGGCGCCCGCTATGCCGGCGACAGGTACATCTGGTGGTCGCATGGCGGCGGGACCGATCTCTACGACCTCACGGGCCCGGGCGGTGGGACCGTCCCCGTCAGTTGCCGTGATACGGCGGCGCCGTAGGGCCAACGCCCGACGCGGCAGGTCCGTCCATTGAGCCTCCCCCTTGCGAGGAGGCGGAAGGCGGCAAGCGGAGCGCAGCCGCCTTCGGTGGGGATCGCGGCTTCACGGCAAGCACCCGTCGTGAGGCTACCCCCTCCCGAACCGGCGAAGCGCCGGTTCGACCTCCCCGCAAGGGAGCCGCAAGGGGGGATCAACAAGTCCCGACCTTGACCGTGTCTACGGGACATCGCCTCAGCCATCCTTCGAACCCCGCGACGGCGAGGTTCATGCCAATCGAGCCCCGACCCTGTCACCAGCCGGCGGCGTAGGCCCAGCTGAACAGGGCATAGCCCAACACGCCGAGCGCGGCCGCGGCCAGGACCGGGCGCCGGTTGAGGTTGCGGGCATAGGCAGCGCCGAGGGCGGCGAACGTCGTGACCGCGATGATGCGCGAGACGAAGATCGCCGTCTCGACATCGTGGATGAGGATGAGCGGCAGGACGAGCGGCACGACGTGGAGGACGTCGATGAGGATGATCGCGACGGCGTAAGCCCAGTCCTCCTTGCCCGGCCGCGCACCAATGGAGCGCGGGTCGGCCCCGGCGGCGCCGGCCGCGACGCGGTCGACGATGGCGTTCTTCTCCGCGTCGCTGAGCACGCCGGCGATCGAATCTTCGAGGTCGTCGAGCGCCTTCGCCCGCGCCGCGGCGTCGCCGCCGGTGGTGCGGAGCCGGAACGCGAGAACGTCGCGCTTCCGCCGGTCGATGATGTTGGTGAACATCACCGTGACGCCGTCGATGACGCCCCAGACGAGATTCACGCCGAAGGCGATGAAGATCACCTCCCAGATGCGGTCGCGGGTGATGCTGGTCTCGGCGTTGATGAGGCCGATCGAGACCACCACCATCCAGACGGCGTAGACCGTTTCTCCCAGCCGGTCGCCGACCGACAGATGGCGCGTGTAGAACGCGCCCAGCGTCCGGAAACCGATCATCCGCCCGTGCCCCTCGTCTTCAGGCCGACCGTAGCCGGAACGGCCGGAGCCGGCCACGACCGAACCGCGGCCGGCACGCGCCTCCACCCGTTCGGGTAGGCAGGGAGAATTTTGCCTGTCGCATCTCCCGCAGCCCCGCGCCGGGACCATATGTGCTTCACGCCGTTGTTCGGCGGAGGACAAAGGAGAGAACGATGGACAACCGCGAAGCCCCGCGCCGCACCTGGACCGAAGAGATCGAACTGGCCGGAACGCAGCTGTTCGAGCGGATCAAGGAGTTGGTCGCCGAAGGCAATGTCCGCCGCATCCGCGTGAAGACGGCCGACGGCACGCAGCCCTTCCTGGAACTGCCGGTCACCGGCGGCGTCGTCGGCGGCGGCCTCATCCTCCTCGCCGCCCCGTGGCTCGCTGCCCTCGGCGCGCTCGCCGCAATCGTCGCCAAGGTGAAGGTCGAGATCGTCCGCGAGGAACCCGCCGACGACACCATCCGCGGCGAGATCATCGACGGCAAGGCCGAGC
>JADLGL010000021.1 GCA_020849325.1 Bauldia sp.
AACGCTACGCCGCCCGCGGCCACTCCCGGATATCCACGAACCGCCCGGCGATCGCCGCCGCCGCCGCCATCGCCGGCGACACGAGGTGTGTGCGGCCCTTGAAGCCCTGGCGGCCTTCGAAGTTGCGGTTGGAGGTCGAGGCGCAGCGCTCGCCGGGGGCGAGGCGGTCTTCGTTCATGGCGAGGCACATCGAGCAGCCCGGCTCGCGCCAGTCGAAGCCGGCTTCGCGGAAGATGCGGTCGAGACCCTCGGCCTCCGCCTGCTCCTTCACGAGGCCCGAGCCCGGCACGACCATCGCCGAGACGCCTTCATGCACCTTGTGGCCGGCGATCATCTTCGCCGCGGCACGGAGATCCTCGATGCGGCCATTGGTGCAGGAGCCGAGGAAGACGCGGTTGATCGTCACCTCCTGGATCGGCGTGTTCGCCTCGAGGCCCATATAGGCGAGCGCGCGCTCGATCGCGCGGCGCTTGTCGGGGTCCGCGATCGTGGCGGGGTCCGGCACGCGGCCATCGATGGTGATGACGTTCTCGGGGCTTGTACCCCACGTGACGAGCGGCGGCAGCGAGGCGGCGTCGAGGCGGATTTCTGTGTCGAAATGCGCTGCATCGTCCGACCGCAGCGTCTCCCAGTGCCGCATCGCGGCGTCCCAGGCGGCGCCCTTCGGCGCCTTCGGCCGGCCGCGAATGTAGTCGAACGTCGTCTGGTCGGGCGCGATCAGGCCGGCGCGGGCGCCGCCTTCGATCGACATGTTGCAGATCGTCATCCGCCCTTCCATCGACAGCGCGCGGATCGCCTCGCCGGCATATTCGAGGACGTGCCCCGTGCCGCCGGCCGTGCCGATCCTGCCGATGATGGCGAGGATGATGTCCTTCGCGGTGACGCCGTCCGGCAGCTGGCCGTCGACCGTCACCCGCATGTTCTTCGCCTTCCGCTGGATCAGCGTCTGGGTGGCGAGGACGTGCTCGACTTCGCTGGTGCCGATGCCGTGCGCCAGCGCACCGAACGCGCCGTGCGTCGAGGTGTGGCTGTCGCCGCAGACGATCGTCATGCCGGGGAGGGTGAACCCCTGCTCCGGGCCGACGATGTGGACGATGCCCTGCCGGCGGTCGAGTTCGTTGTAGTACTCGACCCCGAATTCAGCCGCATTCTCTGCGAGGGTGGCAACCTGCGTCGCCG
Organism: Bauldia sp.; assembly: GCA_020849325.1. Taxonomy (GTDB): domain Bacteria; phylum Pseudomonadota; class Alphaproteobacteria; order Rhizobiales; family Kaistiaceae; genus JADLGL01. The sequence goes on from JADLGL010000021.1 coordinate 1,180, forward strand.
ATTCGGGGTCCGAGATGCCGAAACGGCGGTCGCTCGTGGGGACGTTGTGGTCGACGACCGCCAGCGTCTTCTCCGGCGCCCGCACCTTCCGGTGCGCGTGACGGAGGCCTTCGAAGGCCTGCGGCGAAGTCACCTCGTGGACGAGATGGCGATCGATGTAGAGGAGGGCGGTCCCGTCGGGGGCCTCGTCCACCAGATGATCGGTCCAGATCTTGTCGTAGAGGGTGGTCGCAGCCATGGCAAACACAAGGGGTTTCTAGGTTTTGGACCGCTGATATGGGATACCCGGCCACACGCGGTCAAGTTTTGCGCGCCTGCCGCGCCGGCATGGCCGCTGCCCTCCTGTCGCTCCCCTTCCTCGCCGCATCGTCACCATCGCTCGCGGCGCCGCCGAGCTGCGAGGAGGTCGTGCACGACGGCGTTGGCTACACCGTCTGCATCGCCGATCTGTCCCAGTCCGACCTTCGCCTCTTCTGGAGCGATGCGACCGGCACGCCGTACCGGACGTTCCGGGCGGTCGATGCTGCGCTGGCGGGGGAGGGGCTGCACCTTTCCTTCGCCATGAACGCCGGCATGTTCAACGAGGCGTATGGACCCGTCGGCCTCTATGTCGAGCGCGGCGCAGAGCTCCACGCCGCCAACACCAACGAGGGGCCCGGCAATTTCCACCTGATGCCGAACGGCATTTTCTGGTGGGGCGAAGGCGTCGCGGGGGTCACGGAGACGAACCGCTACGTCGCGAACCCGCCGCCCGCGCTCTACGCCACCCAGTCCGGCCCGATGCTCCTCATCGACGGCGCGGTCCATCCGCGTTTCCTCGTCGACAGCTCCTCGCGAAAAATCCGGAACGGCGTCGGTATCGTCGGCGAGAACACGGTGGCGTTCGTGCTGTCGCACGATGGCGTCACGTTCTACGATTTCGCGCTGTTCTTCCGCGACGAACTCGGCGCGCGCGATGCGCTCTATCTCGACGGCTCGGTCTCGTCGATCTACGCGCCGCAGCTAGATCGTCAGGGTGGCGGCTGGTTCGGCCCGATTCTGGGCATTGTAGAGCGCTAGGGTACCGAACTCGTATCACGGGCTGTTCTGGTAACGTTTCCATGTCACAATGCTGCCGCCGCCCGCACCTTCCTATCTGTAGGAGCCTGGGAGTGGCTTGATATCCACCGGCGGGGATGGTCTCTCAGTCACAACCAAAAAGCATGATCGCAGGAGAATCGATATGAGCGGCGCGTTGGAGGCCCTTATTGCGAAAGCTCGGGGCGTGAAGATGACTGAAGCGCAGCTTCGGGAACAGCGCTTGAGCTTCGTCTATGGCAACACCCACATCGAAAACGATAGAATCACCAGAGAAATGGTCGAAAGTGCAGACGAACGGGTGTCGCGAGAGGAAGGCTCTCCGATAGCAAGCAAGTGAGTTGGGATCGCCATAGCAAGGCGGAAACCGTTGAACTCATCGCCGATCCGGTCAAGAAGGCAGAGCGTGAGGCTGAGAACGGCGTAAGACAGTACAAAGACGCTTTGGAGATTGTGCGCGGGTCGATTCATCAAGCATCGCCATTCAAGCTCAATCAGGCGATCATTCTCCGCCTCCACGAGAAAGCGCTGGCGGGCATTCATCCGCTGGCCGGCACCTACAGGAACTCGCCCGTGGAGATCGGGTCGAGCAAGCACATGCCGCCGCGACATACCGACGTACCGGACCTGGTCGGTGAGATGTGCGCCCACGTGAACTCTCTTTGGGACGAGCGGGGCGCGATCCCTTTGGCGGCGTATGTACTTTGGCGGATGAATTGGATTCATCCGTTTGCCGATGGAAACGGTCGGACGGCGCGGGTCTTATCGTACGTAGTATTGAGTACGAAGCTCAACAGTATTCTTCCTGGATCGCCAACTATCCCTGATCAGATAGCCTCTGACAAGAGACCATATTACAAGGCTCTCGAAGAAGCCGATGAGTCGTGGAAGCTGGGCAGGATTGCGCTCTCTGGCATGGAGGCCATGCTTGAGCAGATGCTTGCAAATCAACTGCTCCAAGCGACTCAGGAAGCCGCCATATAGAGAGAGTCATTCCCGGTAGAACGACGTCCTGTCGGCGTTATAGAGCGCTAGCGTCTCCGGCGCCCCCACTTCGACCAGCACGATCTCCGGCGGCACGCCGAGCCGCACCGGGAAGCCCGAAACGCCGAGGCCGGCCGACACGACGAGGTGCCGGTTACGCTCGAAGACGTGGCCGTAGGCGTAGCGCTGTCCGTAGTGCGACGCGACCGGGAAGCGCCCTATGACCGGGAGGGCGATCTGGCCGCCATGGGTGTGCCCGGACAGGGTGAGCCCGAACCGCGCCGGCACCTGCGGAAACACGTCGGGCTCGTGGGCGAGGAGGATGGCCGGCCTGCCGTCGTCGGGTATCTGCGACATCAGCCGGCCCATGTCGTCGACGCCGCGCTTCGTCGCCTTGAAGGCGAGCTGGTCGCCGAGGCCTCCCAGCCAGAAACCGCGCGTCCCCTCGCGCCGGATCAGGAAGGCGTCGTTCTCCATCACCGGGATGCCGCGCGAATCGAGTGTCGCCCGGACGGCACCGGCGTTCTCCGTCGGATCGTGCCACCAGTCGTGATTGCCGAGAATGGCGAAAGACCCGAGCGGCGAGCGGAGCCGCGTCAGCACGTCGGCCCAGTCGCCCATCGCGACCGGCTTGGCGTAGAAGCCGTTCAGCCCTTCGAGGAAATCGCCGAGAAGGACGAAGATGTCCGGCTCGAGCGTGTTGGCGGCCGACACGATCTCCTCGATGCGGTGCACCGGCATGAACGGTTCGCACGCATGGATGTCGGCGACGATGCCGATGCGGAGGAGCCCGTCGGACGGGCGCCAGTCGCTCGGGCTGATCTGGTACGTGGTGAGGACGGGGCCGCGCCGCGGTTCGACCGCGACGGCGTATCCCGAAACGGCGACGGGGACGGCCGCCGCCGCGCCGAAAAGGAGTGCGCGCCGGCTGATGCCGCGCCGCGCATCGGCTTGCGGCGCCGCGAGGAGGGCGCCGGGAGTGTCGTCAGGCTGGTTGGCGGCGGTTGCGGGTCTGTCGTCCGACAAGTCCGCCTCCGCCGCGAAGGCCGCTACTCGGCGGCGGCAACCTTGCCCGTTTCCGTCTTTTCGACGATGCGGGCCGACTTACCGCGGAGGCCGCGGAGGTAGTAGAGCTTCGCGCGGCGGACCTTGCCGCGGCGGACGACGACGATCGAATCGATCAGCGGCGAATAGACCGGGAAGACGCGCTCGACGCCTTCGCCGTAGGAGATCTTGCGGACGGTGAAGTTCTCCGAGAGGCCGCCGCCCGAACGGGAGATGCACACGCCCTCATAGGCCTGCACGCGGGTGCGGGTGCCTTCCGTGACCTTCACGTTGACGCGGAGCGTATCGCCCGGGGCGAACTCCGGCACCGGACGCTTGGCGACGATGGCGTCGACCTGCTCTTTGTCGAGCTGCTGAATGATGTTCATGGCAGGAAACCTTGGCTGGCCGTCGACGGTAACGGCGATCCGGCGCAGGCGCCAGCGCCGCGAACCACCCGGTCGGCTGATGTGGGCGCGTCCATACAGGAACGCCGAGGGCTTGTCGATACGATAGCGGGCGGCGAGTGCCGGTGCGGCCCCGGAAAGCGAAGTGACGCGGCGGCGCATCCGATGCGCGGCGGAACCAAAAGGGCCCGCGCGAGGCGGGCCCTTCGAATTTGTGCCGTGGCGGTGCGGACTAGTCCGTGCTGCCGCGGTTGAAACGGATGCCGACCGAGACGCTCGCCGCGCGGAATGTCGGGCTGAGCTGAAGCTCGGCGTTGCCGATGAGCGAGAGCGGCCCGGTGCCGATCTGGCGCTCGAGGTCCACGCCGAGGGTGGTCTGCATCGGATCGCCGAAGTTGATCTCGAGTTCGGCATAGGGGGTGATCGGCCCGATAGTGTAGCCGGCGCCGACATGAAGGTACGCGAAGAACGGGCCGCCCATCGCACGATCGAGATCGAACGCCGCCCTGAGTTCGAGGGCGTCGTTCACCGCGACCTTCACCTCGGTCTCCGAACTGAAGTAGCGGTTCCCCGCGCCAATGACCGGGAAGATGTAGCTGAACGTCTGATCGAGGGTCAGCATGCCGTGTTCGATGCTGTACCGGACGTACGGGCCCGCCTCGGCGTAGCCGCCCGAGCCGATCGGGAAGCCGCCGCCCCCCTGCAGCATGGCGCCGACCTCGAAGTTGCCGAACTGCTTGAACACTTCGACGTCGCCGCCGAAGCCACCGTCGCCGAAATTCGGGTAGACCTCGGTGCCCGTGCCGCCTTCGAGCCGGAAGCCGAAGCCGCGCGCGCCGATGTAGTGCGTGGCGATGTCGAGATCGACACCGATCGACCACGGGTCTGCGAACGGGACGTACGCCGTCGCATAGGCGCTGATCTCGATGCCGAAATCGGGACCTGCAGGGGCGACCACGACCGGCGCCACCACCTGGGGCACCACGACCGGCATCACGTCCGCCGCCTGCGCGTTCGTCGTCAGTGCGAGCATGGCAAAGCCGGCGACCCCGGCGAGGTATTTCGTCATGTCAGCCCCCGTTCGTCCGGTCGCATAGGGACCGGACCTGATCACATCCTGCTTGATTCTGTGCCTTTCCGGGGTTTCCCGCCAGTCCTCCTCTTGCGAGGCGCCGTCGTTCTCCGCGGCTCTGTTGCCGGCAGGCAACAGGGCGGCGTCGGTTCTCCGCAAACAGCGGCGTCGGTTCTCCGCAAACATCAGCCGATCGGGTGCGGCCGGCGTCCCCGCCGGCCCTCAGTTGCCCGCATCCCGGCGTCGGGTGAGAAGATCGGGCCGCCGCTCCACCGTCAGCCGCTCCGCCTCCGCGCGCCGCCACGCGGCGATTCTTCCATGGTCGCCCGACGTGAGGACCTCGGGAATGGCCCGACCCTCGAACATTTGTGGCCGCGTGTAGTGGGGGTATTCGAGGAGGCCGTCCGAAAAGCTCTCGCTCTCGATCGAGGCGGCATTGCCGAGGACGCCGGGGAGAAGCCGCGCCACCGCATCGAGGATGGCCATCGCCGCGATGTCGCCGCCCGAAAGCACGTAGTCGCCGATCGACACCTCGCGGAGACCCCGTGCCTCGATGACGCGCTCGTCGACGCCCTCGAACCGTCCCGCGACGATGAGGACGCCCGGCCCGGCCGCGAGCTCGCGCGCCATCGCCTGGGTCATGGGCCTGCCGCGGGGGCTCATCAGGAGGCGCGGGCGGGCATCGCCGGCGGGGGAAGCCGCATCGATCGCGGCGGCGAGCACGTCCGCCCGCAGCACCATGCCGGCGCCGCCGCCGGACGGAGTATCGTCCACCGTGCGGTGCCGGTCGGTCGCGGAATCGCGGATGTCGCGGGCCTCGAGTGTCCAGCGCCCGTCGACGAGGCCACGCCCGACGAGGCTCGCGCCGAGCGGGCCGGGAAAGAGCTCGGGGAACAGGGTCAGGACTGTCGCTGCGAACGTGGTCATGCGGCCGTTTCGGTCTTTGTGCCCCGCGACACAAGAGGGGGTCGCAAACGCGACCATAGCGTGGCGTTGGTTCTTGCTTTCCGGCGGTCTCATCGCTATATGCCGCCGCATTCCACACGCGGGGTTCTAACAGGGTCTCCGTCGGCTTTCGCCGATCGGCTGGTCCTTCCGGTGCCCACATAGCGGCAGTCGCCGCGCGCCCCGCGGAGGTTCAACCGGAAAAACGAAAGAGACGCGAGCCATGGCTCTGCCTGATTTCAGCATGCGCCAGCTCCTGGAAGCCGGCGTTCATTTCGGCCACCAGAAGCACCGCTGGAACCCGAAGATGGCGTCGTACATCTACGGCGTCCGCAACAACATCCACATCATCGACCTCGCGCAGAGCGTGCCGCTCCTGGCGCGCGCGCTGCAGGCGGTTTCGGATACCGTCGCGAATGGCGGGCGCGTTCTCTATGTCGGCACCAAGCGCCAGGCGTCGGATTCGATCGCCCAGGCCGCCAAGCGCTCGGCGCAGTATTACGTGAACTCGCGCTGGCTCGGCGGCATGCTGACCAACTGGAAGACGATCTCGAAGTCGATCCAGCGCCTTCGCGAACTCGACACGCTGCTCGCCGGCGAGGCCCTCGGCCTCACCAAGAAGGAACGTCTCACGCTGACCCGTGAGAAGGACCGTCTCGAGAGCGCCCTCGGCGGCATCAAGGACATGGGCGGCACGCCCGACCTCATCTTCGTGATCGACACCAACAAGGAAGCGATCGCGATCACCGAGGCCCGCCGCCTCGGCATTCCTGTTGCGGCAGTGCTGGACTCGAATTCGAGCCCCGACGGCATTACCTATCCGATCCCCGGCAATGACGACGCCGGTCGCGCGATCAGCCTCTACTGCGATCTCATCGCCCGTGCGGCGATCGACGGCATCGGCCGGGCCCAGGGTTCGATGGGCATCGACGTCGGTGCCCAGGACGAGCCGCCGGTCGAGGAAGCGGTGGTTGCTGAAGGCGCGGCGCCCGCCGGCGCTGGCGAGACGATGTTCGAGCGTCCCGCCGGCGCTCCGGACAACCTCCGCCGCCTCCCGGGCGTCGGCAAGGTGCTCGAAGGCCGCCTCCACGCCCTCGGCGTGACGCGCTTCGACCAGATCGCGGCGATGTCGGCCGACGACATCGCCCGGCTCGACGACGCGCTCAACGCCAAGGGTCGCGTCGAACGCGACGACTGGGTCGGGCAGGCGCGCACGATGATGGCTGAAGGCGCCGCCGCCTAGGTCTCGTCCCAGGGGACGGTACCGATGAAGTTTTTCAGCCGGGGCCCGCAAGGGTCCCGGCTTCCTGTTTCTCACAAGGAGTGACCGATCATGACGATATCGGCAGCGAGCGTGAAAGAGCTCCGGGACAAGACCGGAGCCGGCATGATGGATTGCAAGGCCGCGCTGACGGAAACCGGTGGCAACATGGAAGCCGCCATCGACTGGCTGCGCGCCAAGGGCCTCTCGAAGGCCGCCAAGAAGGCGGGCCGCGTCGCCGCGGAAGGCCTGATCGGCGTTGCCTCGAAGGGCACGGAGGCGGTGGTCGTCGAGGTCAACTCGGAGACCGACTTCGTCGCGCGCAACACGCAGTTCCAGGATCTCGTGAAGAACGTCGCTGCCGTCGCCCTCGCGACGAGCGGCTCCACCGACGCCGTCAAGGCCGCCGCCTTCCCCGGTACCGGCCGCACCGTCGAGCGCGAGATCCAGGAGGCGGTCGCCACCATCGGCGAGAACATCACGCTCCGCCGCACCGACAAGCTCTCGGTGCCGGACGGCGTCGTGGCGTCCTACGTCCACAACCAGGTCGCGCCGAACCTCGGCAAGATCGGGGTGCTCGTCGCGCTGAAGTCGACCGGTGACAAGGCGAAGCTCAACGCGCTCGGCCGCCAGGTCGCGATGCACGTTGCGGCGACGAGCCCGCTGTCGCTCAACGTCGCCGACCTCGACAAGGAGGTCGTCGCCCGCGAGCGCGGCGTCTACGCCGAGCAGGCGCGCGAGTCGGGCAAGCCCGAGGCGATCATCGAGAAGATGGTCGATGGCCGCATGCGGAAGTTCTACGAGGAGACGGTGCTCGTCGCGCAGAAGTTCACGATGAACACCGACCTCACCGTCGAGGCTGCCATCAGGGCGGCCGAGGCCGATGTCGGCGCTCCGATCGAGCTGACCGCGTTCCGCATGTTCAAGCTCGGCGACGGCATCGAGAAGGCCGAGACCGACTTCGCCGCGGAAGTCGCCGCGGCGGCGGGCGCCAAGCACTAGCTTCGGCCGCCTTCAGCCATTTCCGATCTCAGGAGCCGGCCCCCTCGCGGGGCCGGTTTCATTTTGTGCGGTTGCCCGGATTCCGGCCGGTGACAACCCTCCGCGCGACCTGTACACACCCGCGCAGCGCGGCGGACTTTGGAGGCGGGACGATGGCTGAGGGGCTCCGGTACAAAAGAGTCCTTCTCAAGCTGTCGGGCGAAGCCCTTCTCGGGAGCCAGCTTTTCGGCATCGACGACGCCGTCCTCGCCCGCGTCGCGGGCGAGGTGAAGACCGCGGTTGCGGCCGGCGTCGAGGTCGGCATCGTCATCGGCGGCGGCAACATCTTCCGCGGCATGAAGATCGCGGCCTCCGGCGGCAACCGGGTCGCCGGCGACCACATGGGCATGCTGGCGACGGTGATGAACGCCATCGCGCTCCACGAGGGGCTCGAGAAGAACGGCGTCCCCGCCCGCATCTTCTCCGCGATTCCGATGCCGACGATCTGCGAGACCTTCACCCAGCAGCGCGCCGAGGGCGCGATGAAGCGGGGGAGGGTGGTGATCTTCGCCGGCGGCACCGGCAACCCGTTCTTCACGACCGATTCGGGTGCGGCGCTTCGTGCGGCGGAGATGGGCTGCGATGCGCTCCTCAAGGGGACCAAGGTCGACGGCATCTATTCCGCCGATCCCAAGAAGGACCCGAAAGCGGTGCGCTTCGAGACGCTGACGCACCAGCAGGTGCTGGCGCGCGGGCTCGAAGTCATGGATGCGGCGGCCGTTGCGCTTGCCCGCGACAACGGGATTCCGATAATCGTTTTCTCGATTCACGACCCCGGCGCTTTCGTCGACGTGCTGCACGGCAGGGGCCGCTGCACGATCGTCAGCGATCGGTAGCCGGAAGCGGGACGCTGCGCCTCCGCGCCGCGACCGACGGAGGGAACAATGAACCTCGATGACCTCAAGCGCCGGATGCAGGGCGCGATCAACAGCCTCCATGGCGAACTCGTCGGCCTCAGGACCGGGCGCGCGTCGAGCGGCATGCTCGATCCCGTCGTCGTCTCGGTCTACGGCTCGGAGATGCCGATCAACCAGGTCGCGACGATCACCGTCCCGGAAGCACGCATGCTGATGGTCCAGGTGTGGGACCGCGGCACCGTGCAGGCCGTCGATCGCGCGATCCGCGAGGCCAATCTCGGCCTCAATCCGATCGTCGAGGGGGCGACGATGCGCATCCCGATCCCGGAGCTCAACCGCGAGCGCCGGCAGGAGCTCGTCAAGGTTGCCCACAAATATGCCGAGGCCGCGCGCGTCGCGGTCCGCCATGTTCGGCGCGACGGCCTTGATGGCGCCAAGAAGGAAGAGAAGGACGGTAAGGTCGGCCAGGACGAGCACCGGATTTTTACCGAGAAGGTGCAGAAGCTGACGGACGACACCATCGGCGAGATCGACAGGCTCGTCGCCGCGAAGGAAACGGAGATCCTTCAGATCTAGGACTGCCGCCGCCATGCCCGCCCGCCTCCAGCCCAGTGCAGCGCAGCCGCAGGCCACCCCGCCGGGACCGGCGGTGCCGGTGCATGTCGGCATCATCATGGACGGCAATGGGCGCTGGGCCGCGGAACGGGGCCTGCCCCGCGCCGAGGGCCACCGCCGCGGCATGGAGGCCGTCCGCCAGGCGGTGAGTTCGGCGACCGAGCTCGGCGTGAAGTACCTGACGATCTTCTCGTTCTCGTCCGAGAACTGGACGCGGCCGAGCGAGGAGGTGCAGCTCCTCTTCGCGCTGCTGCGCATCTTCATCCAGAGCGATCTCGCGGACCTTCACGAGAAGAACGTGAAGATCACCGTCATCGGCGCGGACGAGGGCGTCCCCAAGGACATCTGCCTCCTCCTCGAGGACGCGGAGCGCGTGACGGCGAACAACACCGGTCTCGGCTTCCAGGTCGCGTTCAACTATGGCGGCCGCGACGAGATCGCCCGCGCCGTGAGGCGCATCGCGCCGAAGCTGATGCGGGGCGAGGTGACTCCGGCCGAGATCACCCCGGCGATGATCGCCGCCCATCTCGACACCGCCGGCATTCCCGATCCCGATCTCATCATCCGCACCAGCGGGGAACTCCGCCTCAGCAATTTCCTTCTGTGGCAGGCGGCTTATTCGGAGCTCGTCTTCCTGCCGATCTACTGGCCGGAATTCGACCGGAAGGCGTTCGGCCAGGCGATCGACGAGTTCAGCCGCCGGAAGCGCCGCTATGGCGGTCTCGCCACGGCGAGCGTGGCGGGGTGACGGTTCCTCCGTCCGGCGGTCCGCCGCCCCGGCCTGCCGGTGATCTGAGGACGAGGATCGTTTCGGGCGTCGTCCTCGCCGTGGTCGCCCTCGTCGGCGTCCTCGTCGGCGGTTGGCTCCTCGCGATCGGCCTTGCGGTCGTGACGGCGGCGATCGCCTGGGAATGGACGCGGATGAGCGTCGGCCACGACGAATACGCCACTGCGGCCGTCGCCGTGCCCGGCATCGTCGCCATCCTCCTCGTCGCCGCGGGCCAGCCGGCCGCCGCGATCATCGTCCTCGCGCTCGGCTTCGTCGGCGTCGTCATCTGGACCGGCAGCCGCTGGGCCGCGGGTGGGGTCATCTATGCCGCGATCCTCGGCATGGCGCTGATGGCGATCCGGGTCGATCCGATCAACGGCATCGCGGCGGTCTTCTTCGTGTTCGCGGTGGTCTGGGGCTCCGATATCGGCGCCTACGCCGCGGGCCGGACGATCGGCGGCCCAAAGCTCTGGCCGCGCGTCTCGCCGAAGAAGACGTGGTCGGGTTTCGTCGGCGGCACTGTCGCGGGTGTCGTCGCGGGGCTTGCCGTCGTCCTCGTCGCAGGCCACGACATTGCGGCGGCGACGGTCATCGTCGCGGTCGTCCTTTCCCTCCTGTCGGCGGCGGGCGATCTGTTCGAATCGGCAGTGAAGCGGCATTTCGGCGTGAAGGATTCGAGCAACCTCATCCCCGGCCATGGCGGCGTGATGGACCGCGTCGACGGGCTCCTCGTCGCGGCCGGGGCCGGCGCCTTCATCGGGACGCTCAACGTCGGCTGGCCGCTGATCGGCTCGGGGCTTCTGCTGTGGTGATGCGTCCCTGGCTCGAGCCGGGCAGGCGGCCGGCGCCCTCCGGGCCGCGGCGCATCAGCGTCCTCGGCGTCACCGGCTCGATCGGCGCCAGCACCATCGACATTCTCGAACGGAACCCCGACCGCTTCACGGTCGAGGCCGTGACCGCCGGCACCAACGTCCAGAAGCTCGCGACGGTCGCCCGCCGGCTCGGCGCCCGCTGCGCCGCGATCGCCGATCCGAATGCGCTTGCCGAACTGAAGGCGGCGCTTTCCGGCAGCGGCATCGACGTCGGGGCGGGGCCCGAGGCGGTCGTCGCTGCCGCGGAGCGGCCCGCCGACGTCGTCATCGCCGCCATCATGGGCGCGGCGGGCCTGCCGTCGACGCTCGCCGCCGCGCGCTCGGCCGGCGTCGTCGCGCTCGCCAACAAGGAAGCGCTCGTCTGCGCCGGCGACCTCTTCATCGCGACCGCGATCGAGAACGGCACGCAGGTTCTGCCGGTCGATTCCGAGCACAACGCCGTCTTCCAGTCGCTCGAGACGCGGAATTTCGACGACGTGGACCGGATCATCCTCACAGCGTCAGGCGGTCCCTTTCACAGCTGGACCGCCGCCCGCATGGCGACCGCCACCCGCGCCGAGGCGCTGGCCCACCCGAAATGGTCGATGGGCGAGAAGATCACGATCGATTCGGCGACGCTGATGAACAAAGGCCTCGAGGTCATTGAGGCGCACCACCTTTTCGGCCTGCCCTCGGAGCGGATCGACGTCCTCGTCCACACCCAGTCGATCGTTCACGGCATGGTCGCCTATCGCGACGGCTCGAACCTCGCCCAGCTCAGCGTGCCGGACATGCGGGTGCCGCTGACCCATTGCCTGTTCTGGCCGGCGCGGACGGAGGCCCCGCACAAGCGTCTCGATCTCGCCCGCGTCGGCACGCTTTCCTTCGAAGAACCCGACCGCGAACGCTTCCCGGCGCTGCCGCTCGCTCGTGCCGCACTGGAAGCGGGGGGCTGGGCCACCAATATCCTCAATGCGGCGAACGAGGTCGCGGTGGCCGCCTTCCTCGCGGGCCGCATCCCGTTCGGCCGCATCGTGCCGCTCGCGGAGGGCGTCCTCGACGAGGCGACGCGCGACGGACTGGCGGGGTCGATGACCGGCGTCACCGACGCGATCGCTCTCGATCGCGAGGGGCGGCGTCGGGCGACCGCCGCGCTCGAATCGGTGCTGGTGTGACGAAGGACCTGCCTTGAGCGATCCCCTTTCCTGGTTCGACGGGTTCTCCCTCGCCTGGGTCCTGCCCTTCCTCTTCGTCATCGTCGTGGTCGTGTTCTTCCACGAGCTCGGCCACTTCCTCGTCGCGCGCTGGTGCGGCGTCGCGGTGCAGAGCTTCTCGATCGGCTTCGGGCCCGAGATCGTCGGCTTCCATGACCGGAAGGGCACGCGCTGGCGGATTTCCGCCATTCCGCTTGGCGGCTACGTCAAGTTCGTCGGCGACGAGAACGTCGCGAGCGCCGGCGGCGACCGGGAGGCGGCCCTCGCAGAGATGGACGAGGCGACCCGCCACCGCTCCTTCATCGGCCAGCCCGTCCGGCGGCGCGCGGCGATCGCCGCCGCCGGTCCGATCGCGAACTTCATCCTCGCGCTCGTCATCTTCACCCTGCTGTTCATGCTGGCCGGACGCATGGTCTCGCCGCCCGTCGTCGACGATCTCGTGCCCGACGGCGCCGCGATCGAGGCGGGGCTCGAGATCGGCGACCGGATCATCTCGATCGACGGTCACGCGATCGAGAGCTTCTCCGACATCGGACGCTATGTCGGCTTCGCGGCCGGGCGGGCGCTTCCCGTGGTGGTCGACCGCGGCGGCGAGCGGCTCACCTTCACCGTCACCCCGCAGCTTTTCGAGGATCAGGATCGCCTCGGCAATCCGTACAGCATCGGACGGATAGGGATCATCCAGGAGAACGAAGAGGGCGAACTCGTCGTCCAGCGCTACGGGCTGACCCAGGCGCTCGGCATGGGCCTCGACCAGATCTGGTTCACCATCAGCTCGACCGTGGGCTATGTCGGCCGCGTCATCGCCGGGCGGGAATCGCTCGATCAGCTGGGCGGCCCGATCACCGTCGCCCGCGCCGCCGAACAGGCCGCGGCGGTGAGTTTCACCACCCTTCTTTCGCTGGCGGCCTTCATTTCGATCAGCATCGGCTTCGTGAACCTGCTGCCGATTCCGCTCCTCGACGGCGGCCATCTCCTGTTCTACGGCATCGAGGCGATCCGCCGCCGGCCGTTGAGCTTCCGCGTGCAGGAGTACGCCCTCCGGGTCGGCATGGTCCTCGTCCTGGCGTTGCTGGTCGTGGCCGTGCGCAACGACATTGTGTCCCTCGGACGCTACCTTTCCGGCTCCTGACGTGGCCGGTCGGCAACGTTGGGCGGGATTCGGCCCTTCCTGGCCGGCCGTTCCCTTGCCTTGCCATCCGAAGGCTGTCTAAATCCGCGTCAACGGGGCGTTAGGACGAATCCGCCACACTTTGGCGGAGTCCGGACGGACCGCAATTGCGGTAGGGGTGCAGCAGCCACATGGTGTTTCTGGCGAAAATTCGTAAGGCTGCGCTGGCGCTTGGCTTCGTCCTGAGCGCCCCGGTCACGATGATGGCGGCGATGACGATCGCCACCGAAGCCCATGCCGCAACGCTGACGAGCATCCAGGTCAGCGGCAACGTCCGGGTCGACTCGGCGACCATCCGCAGCTACGTCCCCGTCCGGATCGGCCAGAACTACACGCAGGGCGACCTCAACACGACGCTGTCGGCCCTCTTCGTCACCGGCCTCTTCGCCAACGTGACCGTCACCGGCACCAGCGGCACCATTTACATCGCCGTGGTCGAGAACCCGGTCGCCGTGCAGGTCGGCTTCGTCGGTAACCGCAAGGTCGACGATTCCGAGCTCGCCGGGATCGTCCTGACCGCGAGCCGCGGCGTGGTGAGCGAGTCGCTCATCGCCGCCGATACCCAGCGCATCATCGACCGCTACGACCAGATCGGCCGCAGCGTCGTCGTGACGGTCGACATCCAGTCGGTCGGCGAGAACGCGGCGAGCGTCGTCTTCAACATCCAGGAAGGCGACCGCATCCGGATCGAGACGATCGACTTCGTCGGCAACGACGCCTTCTCGGACCGTCAGCTCTCGACCGTCATCCGCACCCGCGATTCGAACATCCTCAGCTGGCTGACGAAGAACGACATCTACAGCGAGGAAGGCTCCGCGATCGACAGCGAGCTCCTCCGCCGCTTCTACGTCGAGAACGGCTACGCCGACTTCCAGGTCATCGCCGTCGACGCCGTCTTCGACGAGGCCCGCGGCAGCTACGTCATCACTTACACGGTCGCCGAGGGCCCGCAGTACCGCATCGGCCCGGTTTCGGTCGACTCGACCGTCGCCGGCATGGATGGGACGACGCTCCGCGGCGCGGTGCACGTCGTCGAAGGCCGGGTCTTCTCCTCGCGCGATCTCGAGCAGACGCTCGAGGACATCACGGTCCGCCTCGCCAATGCCGGCCACCCGTTCGCAACGGTGACGCCGCGGGCCAACCGCGACTACGCCAACAACACGATCGGCCTCACCTTCATCGTCGATGAAGGCGCCCGCAACTACATCGAGCGCATCGAGATCGTCGGCAATACGCGGACCCGCGACTATGTCATCCGCCGCGAGTTCGACCTCGCCGAGGGCGACGCCTACAACCGCGTCCTCGTCGACCGGATCGAGCGCCGGCTCGCCAATCTCGGCATCTTCGACGATGTCCAGATCGCCGAGCAGCGTGGTTCGGGTCCGGACCTCGTCGTCCTCGTCGTCCGGGTTGCGGAGCGCCGCACCGGCGAAGTGTCGGCGACCGCCGGCTACTCCACTGCCGACGGCCTCATCGGCGAGGTGTCGCTGACCGAGCAGAACTTCCTCGGCCGCGGCCAGTACCTCCGGGTCTCGCTGTCGATCGGCCGCAACAACCGCAACCTCGCGATCTCCTTCACCGAGCCGTACTTCCTCGGCCGCCGCATGCCGATCGGCTTCGACGTGTACGGCCGCCAGACCCAGGCGACCTCGACCCGTCCGTTCTCATCGACCGTCTACGGTGGGCAGATCCGCATCGGTCTGACGCTGACCGAGCACCTGAGTACGCAGCTCAGCTACCGGTTCAACTCGCAGACGATCGCCGGTTCGACCAACACCAACCTGTTCCCCGACGGAACGACGGTCACCTCGTCGGTCGGCTACGGCGTCACGTATCAGAACGTCGACAACGTGCAGAACCCGAGCCGCGGCTTCTACTTCAACGCCGCCCTCGAATATGCCGGCCTCGGCGGGAACAACTCGTTCCTCCGCTCGACGCTCGATACCCGCGCCTACATTCCGCTCGGCTATCGCTCGCCGCTCACCGCCGCCTTCCGCTTCCGCGCCGGCAACATCACCGGCATCGGCCAGAACGTCCGCGTCCTCGACAACTTCTTCATGGGTGGCGATGACATCCGTGGCTTCGCGGATCTCGGCTTCGGCCCGCGGACGGACGACGCCGACGCCCAGGCGATCGGTGGTCGCACCTACTGGATCGGCACCGCGGAACTCCGCTTCCCGATCCCGGTCATCGGCGACCTCGGCTTCCGCGCCGCGCTCTTCGCCGATGCCGGTGTCCTGACCGGCGTCGACGGACCGCTGCCCGGCCCGACGCCGTTCCTCGACACCGGGGCGCTCCGCGCGTCGGTCGGTGCGTCGGTCATGTGGGCGTCGCCGTTCGGCCTCATCCGGGTCGACTTCGCGAAGGTCCTCGCCGCGGCGCCGTACGACATACAGCAGCCGATCCGTCTCAGCGTCGGCGGCACGTTCTAGCGCCAGCTGCATGACTTCCCCCGGCCCATGGCCGGGGGCGATGGAGGCAGGCGGGCGAATGGCGGAAGACGTTTCGTTCTTCGCAAAGCCCACGCCCGTCAGCATCGCTGACATCGCGGCACTCTCCGGGACCACCCCGGCGCCGGGCGCCGACCTCGGGCGGATGATCAGCGGCGCGACGACGCCCGACCTCGCAGGCCCCGCCGACATCTGCTTCGCCGACAAACCCCGCTTCGTTTCCGCCGCGAGCACGACGCGCGCCGGCGCCATCATCTGCCGCGCCGCGGACGCCGGGCGCTTCCCGGCGGCGACGGCCGTGCTTCTGGCGCGTGACCCGCAGCGTGCCTTCGCGCTCGTTCTCGCCCGCCTCTACCCGGAATCGATGAAGCCGCGTGCGATTTCCGGCGAGACCGGCGTATCGCGACTCGCCGTCGTCGCGTCCGGCGCGCGGATCGAGGCGGGCGCGATCGTCGAGCCCGGCGCCATCGTCGGCGACGGCGCGGCGATCGGGACCGGAACGGTGATCGGTCCGCACGCCGTCATCGGCGCGAACGTCAGAATCGGTCGGAACTGCCTCGTCGGCGCGGGCTCGACGGTCCAGTTCGCCCTCATCGGCGACCGCGTGCTGATTCACCCCGGCGTCCGGATCGGCCAGGACGGTTTCGGCTACATCGGCGGCGCCGCGGGCCACGCCAAGGTGCCGCAGATCGGCCGCGTCATCATCCAGGACGACGTCGAGATCGGCGCCGGCACGACGATCGACCGCGGCGCGGTGCGCGACACGGTGGTCGGGCAGGGCACCAAAATCGACAACCAGGTGCAGATCGCGCACAACGTGACGATCGGCCGGCACTGCATCCTGGCCGGGCAGGTGGGTGTTGCCGGCAGCGCGACGATCGAGGATTTCGTGGTGATCGGGGGCCAGTCGGGCATCAACGGCCACATCACCGTTGGCGCTGGCGCGCAGATCGCGGGGGTGAGCTCGGTCCACGGCGACGTGCCGCCGGGCGCCCGCTGGGCGGGCTCGCCGGCGCGGCCGGTTCAGCAGTGGCTCCGGGCGCGCGCCCGTGAGATGAAGCTCGGTCTCGCGCACCACGGCACCCGCAGCGCGGCGACGGGGGCGAAGCCGGGGACGGAGGAAGCAGGATGACGACCGAAGCCGAAGCCGCCACGCCGCCCGTGATCACGCTCGAGACGCTGGACATCCAGCAGATCCTCGCGCTCCTGCCGCATCGCTACCCGTTCCTGATGGTGGACCGCATCATCGAGATCGATGCCGACCGGTCGGCGATCGGCATCAAGAACGTGACGGTGAACGAGCCGCATTTCCTCGGCCATTTCCCGACCAGGCCCGTGATGCCGGGCGTCCTCATCCTCGAGGCCATGGCCCAGACGGCGGGGGCGATCTGCCTCCACTTCGTCGGCCGGACCGCGCCCGGTGCAGTGTACCTCACCAGCATCGACGCCGCGAAATTCCGCCGTCCGGTGGTTCCGGGCGACCAGGTGCGCATCCATGTCAGCAAGCTCCGCCAGAAGATGAACCTCTGGAAGTTCCGGGCCGAGGCGAAGGTCGACGGACTCGTCGTCGCCGAAGCGGAAGTCAGCGCCGTCATGAGCGAAGCGGCAGTATGACGGTCACCATTCACCCGACGGCGATCGTCGAGGACGGCGCGGCACTCGGGGACGGCACGACGGTCGGCCCGTACGCCATCGTCGGCGCCGAGGTCGTGGTGGGGCCGAACGGGCAGATCGGCGCCCATGTCCTCCTGTCCGGCAAGACGGTGATCGGCGCGAATGCCCGCATCTATCCGTTTGCCGCGGTCGGCGGCGATCCGCAGGATACGAGCTTCAAGGGCGAGCCGAGCACGGTACGCGTCGGCGACAACTGCATCCTCCGCGAGCACGTTACGATCCACCGTGGAACGCAACGCGGCCGGATGGCCACGGAAGTCGGGAACTCCTGCTTCCTCATGGTCGGCGCTCACGTCGCGCATGATTGCAAGGTCGGAAATCATGTGACCATGGTCAACGGCGCGACCATTGGCGGTCACGTCGAGATCGGCGACTATGCAACCCTCGGAGGACTTGCTGCCGTGCAGCAGCGACTTCGGGTCGGAGCGTATTCTTTTGTCGGCGGGCTGACGGGCGTGAACGCGGAGATCATCCCCTTTGCGATTGCGGTCGGGGACCGGGCGGAGCTCGGCGGCCTCAATATCGTCGGCCTCAAGCGGCGCGGTTTCGACCGGCCGACCATCCATGCGCTCCGCGCCTCGTATCGCGAAATCTTCTTCGGCAAGGGCACGCTCGACGAGCGGGTCGAGCGGGCGGCGGAGCGTTTCGCCGAGGTGCCGGCCGTGATGACCGTCATCGAATTCGTCCGGACGGGCGGCAAGCGGCCTTTGTGCACGCCCCGCGACGTCGAGGTCTAGCGCGGTGGACGGGTCGATCGCCCCGGTTCTTGCAGAGGCGAGGCCCCTCGCGATCCTCGCGGGCGGCGGCTCGGTTCCGCTGATCGTCGCGGCGGCCGCGCAGCGCGCCGGGCGGCCCTTCATCGTCGTCGGCATCAGGGGCGAGGCGGATCGCGAGATCGAGGCCTACAGGCACCGCTGGGTCGGCTGGGGGGAGGTGGGTCGTCTCCTCCTCGCCCTCAAGGCGACGCGGACCGAGGACCTCGTTCTCGTCGGCCGCATCGGCAGCCGGCCCGACTATCACGGCGCTCCGCTCGACCGCGGCGGCGTCCTCGCCCGCCCGGCGATCCTGCGCATCTTCTCCGGCGGCGACAATTCGGTACTCCTCGGCGCGGTACGCCTCTTCGAATCGCGCGGCTTCAACATTCTCGGCGCGCACGAGATCGCCCGCGAACTCGTGGTGCCGGCCGGCTGGCTCGGCCGCGTCGAGGCATCGCCGCGCGACCTCCGCGACGGCGAGGCCGCGTTCGCCGCCGCCAAGATGATCGGCCGGCTCGACATCGGTCAGGCGGCGGTTGCCGTCGGCGGACGGGTGGTGGCCCTCGAAGGCGCCGAAGGCACCGACGGCATGCTCGAGCGGGTCGCCGCGCTCCGCGCCACCGGCCGCGTGACGTCGCACGGCCCCGCCGGCGCCCTCGGCAAATGCGCGAAACCGCATCAGGATCTCCGCGTCGACATGCCGACCATCGGCCCCGAAACCATCCGCGCGGCGGCGGCCGCGGGTCTTGCCGGCGTCGTCGTCGAGGCCGGCCGGGTGATGATCGCCGAGCGCGAGGCGACCATCCGCGTCGCCAATTCGCTCGGCCTCTTCCTCGTCGCCCGCGAGGACGGCGACGGGGCGCGGGCTTGACGTCCGGCGGGGACCGGCCCCCGGCCCGACCGTTCACCGTCTTCATCGTCGTCGGCGAGGAATCGGGCGATCAACTGGGATCGCGGCTGATGGTGGCCCTCCGCGAACTCTATCCCGGCCCGATCGATTTCGTCGGCACCGGCGGCACGCGGATGGAAGCACTGGGCCTGAAACCACTGCTGCGTCCCGGCGAGATCGACATCATCGGCGTCAGCCAGGTCCTGTTCCGCGTCCGCCACATCCTCCGCCGCATCCGGGAGATCGCCGCGGCCGCGGTCGCGGCCGATCCGGACCTCCTCATCCTCGTCGACAGCCCGGAATTCTCGCATCGCGTCGGCAAGATCGTTCGGCGTGAGCGGCCGGACGTCCCGATCATGAACTACGTCTCGCCGACGGTGTGGGCGTGGCGCTCCTCACGTGCGGCGAAGATGGTGCCGTACATCGACCATGTGCTGGCTTTGCTCCCGTTCGAGCCGCAGATCTACGTCGACCTCAAGGGGCCGCCCTGCACCTATGTCGGCCATCCGCTCCTCGAGAAGGTGAACATCCTCCGGCCGGCGCCGGGGGAGCGCCCGCCGCTCGAATCGGTGGAGAAGCCGACGCTCCTGATCCTCCCCGGCAGCCGCACGGCCGAGGTGAAGCGGCTGATGGAGCCGTTCGGCGACGCGCTGGCGCGCATCTCGCGTGATTTCGGCCCGGTCGAGGCGATCCTGCCGGCCGTGCCGCACCTCGTTGGCAACATTCGCGAACGGCTGCAATCCTGGCCGGTGCAGCCGACCGTCGTCGAGGGCGAGGAGGCGAAATACGCCGCGTTCCGCCGGGCGCACGTCGCCCTGGCGGCGTCCGGCACCGTGTCGCTCGAGCTCGCGCTCGCCGGCGTCCCGACGGTCATCGCCTACCGGGTCGAGATGATCCTCCGGCCGTTCAAATGGATGCTGCGCGTGCCGTCGGTGGTGCTGTCCAACGTCGTCCTCGGCGAGCGCATCGTGCCGGAATTCCTCGACGGCAAGAGCAGTCCGGATCGTCTGGCCGCCGAGGTGGTGAAGCTCCTCCGCCCCGGCGCGGCGCGCGACCGCCAGATCGCGGCCTTCCGGAAGCTCGATGCCATCATGGCGATCGAAGGCGACGCCCCGAGCCGCCGCGCGGCCGCGATGGTGCTGCAGCACCTCGGCAACCGCGGCCTCCTCCCGCCGCCGGTGACGGCGGACAGGGTCGGGAATCAATAGGGGATTGAACCTCCCCGCAAGAGAACCGCAAGGGGGAGGCTCAATTGTTGAAGGAGTGCCGCCAATTCAGTTGGGTTCAGGCCCTAGCGAGCCGGCCCATGGTCGCCCGCCCGCCAGTGGCCGGAGCGCCCGCCGCTCTTCTCGATCAGCCGGATCGCGCCGACGACCATGCCGCGATCGAGCGCCTTTGCCATGTCGTAGATCGTGAGGCAGGCGACCGACACGGCCGTCAGCGCCTCCATCTCGACGCCCGTCTTGCCCGACACCGTGGCGGTCGCCGTGACCCGAAGGCCGGGCAGGGCCTCGTCGGCAAGAATCTCCACGTCGACGCTCGTGAGCGGCAGCGGGTGGCACAGCGGGATGAGCTCCGCCGTCCGCTTGGCCGCCATGATGCCGGCGATCCGCGCGGTGGCGATCACGTCGCCCTTCGGCGCGTTGCCGGCGCGGATCGCGGCAAGTGTCGCGGCCGCCATCGTGACCACCCCTGCGGCGACCGCGCGACGCCCGGTCTCGGCCTTGGCGCCGACGTCGACCATCCGCGCGGCGCCGGTCTCGTCGATATGGGTCAGGCCGCTTGCCACGGCGCTCACGCCGCCCTCGCCAGAAGGGCCTTCGTCGCCGCGGTCACGTCGGTCTGCCGCATCAGGCTTTCGCCCACCAGCAGCGTATTGACGCCAACGTCGCGGAGTCTTGCGACGTCGGCCGGCGTGAAGATGCCGCTCTCGCCGACGACGATGCGGTCGCGCGGCACCAGCGGCGCGAGGCGTTCGGCAACCGCAAGGCTCGTCTCGAAGGTGCGGAGGTCGCGGTTGTTGATGCCGATGAGCGGCGAGGCGAGGTCGAGTGCCCGCCGGAGCTCTGCCGCGTCGTGGACTTCGACGAGAACGTCCATCCCGAGATCGAGCGCGGCGGCCTCGAGCTCGGCCGCCTCGGCATCGGTGACCGCCGCCATGATGACGAGGATGCAGTCGGCGCCCCAGGCGCGCGCCTCGAACACCTGGTAGGGCTCGAACAGGAAATCCTTCCGGAGGACGGGGATCGAGACGGCGGCACGGGCGGCGGCGAGGTCGTCGCGACTGCCCTGGAAGAACGGGCCGTCCGTCAGCACCGAGAGGCACGCGGCGCCGCCGGCCTCGTAGGCGCGGGCAAGAGCAGGCGGATCGAAATCGGGCCGGATCAGCCCCTTCGACGGGCTCGCTTTCTTCACCTCGGCGATCAGCGCCGGCTCGCCGCGGGCGAGCCGGGCGCGGATCGCAGCGAGGAAGCCGCGCGGCGGGTCGGCCGTTTCCGCGAGCGTCCGGAGCGCGGTGCCGTCGATCACGGCCTTGGCGGCCGCGATCTCCTCGCGCTTCCGCGCTTCGATCCGCTTGAGGATGTCGGCCATCGCCTAGCCCGGTACGTCGCTGTGGCGGGCCCGCTCCGGCTTGTGGTCGGGCGGGAGGCCGTTCGAAACCGCAACGAGACGGTCGAGCCGCGCCGCCGCTTCCTCGCTGTCGATCGACGCGCGGGCGAGGGCGACGCCATGGCGGAGGTCTTCCGCAACGCCCGCGATCGCGAGCGACGCGGCGGCGTTCATCAGCACCACGTTGCGGTAGGCCGTCGGCTTGCCGGCGAGGACCGCCTTCAGCGCGAGCGCGTTCACGGCCGCGTCGCCGCCGCGGATCGCCTCGATCGGCGTGAGCGGAAGGCCGGCGGACTCCGGCGTGATCTCGAAGGTCGTCACCTTGCCGTCCCTCAGCTCGGCGACCATCGTCGGTCCCGCCAGCGAGATTTCGTCGACGCCGCCGGCGCCGTGCACGACCCAGGCGCGTTCGGTGCCGAGTTCGCCCAGGACATGGGCGAGGGGCTCCACCCACTGCGGCGAAAACACGCCGAGGAGCTGGCGCTTCACGCCGGCAGGGTTCGACAGCGGCCCGAGGAGGTTGAAGATCGTCCGGACGCCGAGTTCGGTCCGCGACGGGCCGACATGTCTCATCGCCGAATGGTGACCCGGCGCGAACATGAAGCCGATTCCGGCGTCACGGACGCACGCCGCGATCTCGGCCGGCGTCAGCTCGAGCTTGACGCCGAGCGCCGCGAGGACGTCCGCCGCGCCCGATTTCGACGACAGCGCGCGATTGCCGTGCTTCGCCACCGGCACGCCCGCGCCGGCGACCACGATCGCCGACGCCGTTGAGATGTTGTACGTGCCGCTCGCATCGCCGCCGGTGCCGACGACGTCGATCGCGTTCTCCGGCGCCGCGACACGGAGCATCTTCGACCGCATCACCGTGACGGCGCCGACGATCTCGTCGACCGTCTCGCCGCGGACGCGGAGCGCCATCAGGAGGCCGCCGATCTGCGATGGCGTCGCCTCGCCCGACATCAGTACCTCGAACGCGGCGCGGGACTCGTCGCGCGTCAGCGTCGCGCCCGAAGCGAGCTTCCCGAGGATCGGCTTGAGCTCTGCCATCTCAGGCCACCGAACGCCGCCGGTGGCGCGCGTTCCAGGCGGCGGCAAGGTCGAGGAAGTTCTGAAGAATTTTGTGCCCGTGCTCCGAAGCGATGCTCTCGGGGTGGAACTGCACCGAGTGGATCGGCAGCGTCCGGTGCATCAGCCCCATCACGACGCCGTCCTCGGATTCGGCCGTCACCTCGAGCGCCGGCGGGATCGAGGCGGCGTCCACCGTCAGCGAATGGTAGCGCGTCGCCTTGAAGTCGTCGGGGATGCCGGCGAATACGCCGCGCCCGCTGTGGCTGATCGTCGAGATCTTGCCGTGCATCTGCGACGGCGCGCGCACGACTTCGCCGCCAAAAACCTGGCCGATCGTCTGGTGGCCGAGACAGACCCCGAACACCGGGATCGTGTCGGCCACGCTGCCGACGAGGTCGAGGCAGATGCCGGCCTCGTTGGGCGAGCACGGGCCGGGCGACAGGATGATCGATTCCGGATCGAGCGCCACGATCTCGTCGACCGTGATCTTGTCGTTCCGGCGCACGACGATGTCCGCGCCGAGTTCGCCCAGATAGTGGACGAGGTTGTAGGTGAAGCTGTCGTAGTTATCGATGACGAGATGCGTCATGCCCGTTCGAGGCCCAACCGGTCGAAGTCCGGCCGTCGTCGTCTCACTTTGTGCGCCGCGATGCAATGATTTCAGATGGGGCGCGAGAGGCGGGGGTCTGCAGGGCGACGAATGCCGGTCGTTCGAGTGCGGTCCAAATGAAGAAGGGGCGGCTCCGAGGCCGCCCCTTCCTTCAGACTGGTGGCCGCACTAAGCCGCGGGAGGCGTCGTCTGAAACGTTATCCCGCAACTCTTCTGAAGGCTAACCTGCTCAATCGCCTGCATTTCGCCGCGGAGGCGGGCGATCTCCGCTTCGTTCTGACCATCACCACCAATGAAGAACAGTGCTGGCCAGAAGAGCACCAAGCCAACACCCATCGCGACCGCATCGCCGGTAACGTTGTCTTCCTGCCGTCCGACCGCCTGCGCAGCCGCCGATGCTACCCGCGTGGCCTCCTCCCTGAGCTGCGCACAGGTCAGTGACATGTATGCGGTCGGCGAGACATAACTCGGTGCAATGTCCGCTGGCGGCGTCGCACAACCAGCCAGCACGGCCGCCATGGCGACCGATCCGAGTACCTTTTCACTATGTATTCCCCCCTTGCCCACAACTTGTGGCAGAGGGATGCATCCATCCCGCGCACCGAAAGTCAAGGGAGTAACCCGTTGTTGTTCGAACCATCTCGCGCCCAGATGGCGTCGCGGACATGAGCCGATACATGGTCGTCATCGAGCGCGCAGGGGCCAATCTGTCGGCCTATGTGCCGGACCTCCCCGGCGGGGTCGCCACCGGTCCCGCAATGCCGATGTCGAAGTCACGATTCGCGAGTCGATCCGGTGCCACATCGAGGGCCTCGAGGAGGACGGACTGCCGGTCCCCGAACCGAGCGCGCGCGCCGGGTACGTCGATGCCTGACCCTCAGTCGCAGGCGGCGGTCACGTCGTAGCGGACGCCGTCCGCAAAGCTGATAGTGGCCGTGACCTGCCAGCCCGCCGCGATCGCCTCCCGCCAGATGCCCGGAACGCACCAGCGGGCATTCCAGGACGCCAGCCGCTCGGCCCGCACCGCCTCGCCGCCGCCGACATCGACGTAGAGCCGGAACGGGACCATCCGGGCGGCGCAGTCGAGGCCAACGGAGTCGAGGCGCGCCACCTCGTCCAGCATCACGGGCTGCCCGTTCGCCATCCCGGCGTCGATCGTGGCGTTGGTCCAGTTCATGTACTGGCGGACGCCGGTGCAGAATTCGGCATCGAGCGCGGCGAAGTCGACGGGCTGGGCCGACGCCCGGCCGGGCAGAGCGAGGGCGGCCGCCGCAAGGAACGCCGCGACGGCCGTCCGGGTCATTGCCCGCGCCCGACCGTCGATGCGAACCGCACCGCTTCCTCGGCGGCGCGGAAGAGGGCGCGGGCTTTCGCCTGGCATTCGGCGTGCTCGCTCTCGGGCACGGAGTCGGCGACCACGCCGGCGCCGGCCTGGACGTACATCGTCCCGTCCTTCACCAGCGCGGTGCGCAGCACGATGCAGGTGTCCATGGCGCCGCCGGCCGAGAAATAGCCGACGCAGCCGGCGTAGACCCCGCGCTTTTCGCTTTCGAGTTCGTCGATGATCTCCATCGCCCGGACTTTCGGCGCACCCGAGACGGTGCCGGCGGGGAAGCCGGCGGCGAGGGCGCTCAGCGCGTCGTGTTCGGCGGAGAGTTTCCCGACCACGTTCGACACGATGTGCATCACCTGGCTGTAGTACTCGAGGAAGAACTGGTCGGTGACCTTCACCGTCCCCATCTCCGCGACCCGGCCGACGTCGTTCCGGCCGAGGTCGAGCAGCATGAGGTGTTCCGCGCGCTCCTTGGGGTCGGCGAGGAGTTCGGCGGCGAGGCGCCTGTCTTCCTCGCTCGTCGCGCCGCGCGGCCGCGTGCCGGCGATCGGGCGGATGGCGACCTCGCCGTCGCGCACGCGCACGAGGATTTCGGGCGACGACCCGGCAAGGGCGAAATCGCCGAAGTCGAGATAATAGAGGTAGGGCGAGGGGTTGGTGCGCCGGAGAGCGCGGTAGAGCGCGAACGGCGGCAGCGAGAAGGGCGCCTCGAACCGCTGCGACAGCACCACCTGAAAGATGTCGCCGGCCGCGATGTACTCCTTGGCCCGCCGCACCATCTCGAAATAGCGCTCGGGCGTGGTGTTGGATTTCACCGGCAGGCCGCCCGCGGCCTTCTCGACGCCGGCGTGCTTGGCGAGCGGCGCATCGAGCGCATCGACGATCGCGGTCAGCCGCTCGACCGCCCGGCCGTATGCCTGCGCCGCAGGAACGCCCTTCTCGGGCCGGACGGGCGTCACGACGATGATCTCGTCGCGGACCGAATCGAACACCACGATCACCGTCGGGCGCATCATGATCGCGTCCGCGAGGCCGATCGCGTCGGGGTTCGGCTCGCCGAGGTCTTCGATCTGCCGGATCGTGTCGTAGCCGAGATAGCCGAAGACGCCGGCCGACATCGGCGGCAGCTCCTCGGGCATGTCGATCCGCGATTCCGCGATCACGACGCGGAGAGCGTCGAGCGTCGGCTCCGCCATCGGCTCGAACGCGTCCGGCTGCGTCCGGGCGTGGCGGTTGATCTCCGCCTTCGCGCCGCGGGCGCGGAAGATCAGGTCGGGATCGACGCCGATCATCGAGTAGCGGCCACGTACCGCACCATCCTCGACCGATTCGAGGAGGAAGCAGTGCGTGCGGCCGGCCGTGAGCTTCAGCGTCGCGGACACCGGCGTTTCGAGGTCGGCGACGAGGCGGGTCCACACCACCTGCGCCACGCCCCCGTCGTAGCGGCGTGCAAAAGCGTCGGCGGCGGGGGCGATGCGCATGGTTCCGGGCTGCGACCGTCAGGGCGTCGCCGAGAGGCCGACGAGCTGCCGCACGAGCGCCTGATTGTAGGGGAGGTCTCCGTACTCGAGCGCGAGATCGCGGATGTAGCCCTCGAACAGATCCTGCTGGAACGCGGCGAGGATGTCGGTCTCGCCAGCCGCCGGCGCCGCCGTCGGGTCGAACATCGGCGTCGTGGCGTCCGCGACCTGGACCACCACGACCCCCTCGCCATCGCTGGTCTGGGCGGGGGCGATGTATCCCACCGGCCCGTTGAAGGCCGCGAGGATCGCATTCGACGACAGCGTGTTCGTCGGCGTGGTCGACCGCTTCACGTCGTTGATCGGCTCGAGCGTGAGGCCGAGACCGGCGGCGACCGCGGTGAGCGCCTCGCCGGCGTTCACCCGGTTGATGACGGTGCTCGCCAGGTCCTGCATCCGCTGGGCGGAATCGGCGGCCTTCCAGGCGGTGATGACCTCGTCGCGGACTTCCTCGATCGGCCGCTGGTGCGGCGGAAGGATCGCCGTCACTTCGTACCAGATGAAGCCGCCGCCGCCGGCGAGCGGCGGATCGGCATAGCCGATGTCGCTCTGGAAGACGGCGTTGACGAGATTCGTGCCGCCGGGAAGATCCGCGACGGGATCGCCGAGCGCGTCATTGCCCTGCGCGTCGAGGGTGAGCGTGAGGGGCGTGAGGTTGAAGCGCGTCGCAGCTTCAAGGAGCGTCGCGCCGCCCGCCCGCGCGTCTTCGACTTCGTCGCGAAGGTCGCGGATCGTGGCTGCGGCGCGCTCCTGCGCCAGCGTCGTCCGGAGGTCCGCCGCGACCTCCTCGAACGCCGGGATGGTGGCGGCGTTCACCTCGGCGACGTGAACGAGCGTCGCGCCGAAACGGCCGTCGACGATGGTCGTGCCGCCAGCATCGATGGCGAACGCGGCGGTTCCGACCGCGGGGTTGATCGAGGCGTAGTAGTTCGCGTCGATCGTGCCCTGGTCCGCCGGAGCGATTTCGTTCGCGGCGACGAGCTGGTCGTAGGTCTGGCCGGCGTCGAGGAGGGCCTGAACGGCCGCGGCGCGGTCGGCGGCGAGCACCTGGATGAAGACGTGGCGCGTCTCGGGGTTGCCGAGCGTCGCCTGCCGCTCGGCATAGGCGGCGCGGACCTCCTCCTCGGTGATCGCGTCAGGCTGGGCCTGCGTCGTCGGGTTGACCTGAAGGATCACCACCGAGCGCTGCTCCGGCGCCTGGTAGGCCGTCGCTGCCGTATCGGCATATTGCGTGGCGATCTGCTCCTCGGTCGGCTCGGCGAGGACCCCGAGGCTGGCCGGCGTGATGAGCGCAAGGAGAACGTCGCGCTGCTCGTTGTCGTACTCCCAGACGATCTGCCGGTAGGTGTTGGGGAGTGCGATCTGTTCCGGCGCGATCGCGGCCTGG
This sequence comes from Bauldia sp., assembly GCA_020849325.1. Classification (GTDB taxonomy): domain Bacteria; phylum Pseudomonadota; class Alphaproteobacteria; order Rhizobiales; family Kaistiaceae; genus JADLGL01. The sequence goes on from JADLGL010000021.1 coordinate 28,787, forward strand.
ATCTGCCCCTGGAGTTCGAGCGGCCGGCGATAATCGAGATACGCCGCCTCGGTGCCGAACTGCTGGCTGATCAGCGTGCGATAGGCGGTGAGGTTGAAGGCGCCGGTCGCATCGGCGAAGTACGGATCGAGCCTGATCTGCGCGGCCATCGCTTCGTTCGAGACGCCCAGCCCCAGCTTCGCCGCCTGATCCCGCACCATCGCCTGGCGCGCGAGTTCGCTCACCACGACGTTCGTCAGGGCGAACCGCTCTTCGGCCTGCTGCGGCGTGGTGTAGCCGTAGATCTGGTTCACGAACTGGAGTTGCTGGTTGTAGGCGGAGGTGAACTCCTGCGCCGTCACCGTCTGGTTGCCGATGGTGAGGACGGAGTTCTGGTTCCCGGCGAAGAACGAGCCGCCGGCGGTGATGACGCCCCACATGCCGATGAGAATTGCGAGCGCGATGAGCACGATCCGTGCGGTCAGGCCGCTCGTCTTCTGTCTCAGGGCATCAAGCATCGCGTACTCGGCGGCAGGCTCGGAACGAGCGGGAGTCGAAAAAGCGGCGGATCATAGGAACCGCGACGGGGTCGGGCAAGGCGAACCGGGACGGTCGCCGAGCCTTCGCGCGCGGCACAGATGCAATGGCGGAACGGAAAAGATCAACCCCGTCCGGGGGGCGAGGGCTTGTGCGGCCGGCTTTTTTTGGTACGGCTCCGCCACCTGGCCGGGACGGCCGCTCGGCGAAGCCGCAGGAGAGTATCGCTCATGGCACGCATCAAGCCGCTGGTGGCAGGCAATTGGAAGATGAACGGCGGCAAGGCGAGCCTGATGGAGGTCGAAGACCTCAAGGCCGGGATCGGCGCCGCGCAGGGTGTCGACGTCGTCGTCTGCCCGCCATCGACGCTGGTCTCCCGCGCCAGCATCGTCGTCGGCGCCTCCGGCATCGCGGTAGGCGGGCAGGATTGCCACGCCAGGATTTCCGGTGCCCACACCGGCGACATCGCGGCGGAGATGCTGGCGGATGCGGGCGCAACCTACGTGATCGTCGGCCATTCGGAGCGCCGCACCGACCACCATGAGAGCAACGAGGACGTGCGGCGGAAGGCCGAGGCGGCCTGGCGGGCCGGTCTGGTGGCGATCCTCTGCGTCGGCGAGGTGAAGGAGCAGCGGCTCGCCGGCGAGGCGCTTGCCGTCGTGGGCGAGCAGCTCCGCGGCTCGGTTCCCGACGGCGCTACGGCCACGAACCTCGTGATCGCCTATGAGCCGGTCTGGGCCATCGGCACCGGCCTCGTGCCGACGGGGGATGACATTGCGGCGATGCACGCCCACATACGCGCGGAGCTCGCGGAACGCTTCGCCGAAGCGGGTGCCATGCGCATCCTCTATGGCGGCTCGGTCAAGCCCGACAATGCGGCCGAGATCTTCGGGGTTCCGGGGGTCAATGGCGCGCTCGTCGGGGGCGCGAGCCTCAAGGCGAAGGACTTCCTCGCGATCATCGCCGGCGTGCCGGCGGCGGCCCGGGTCTAGAGCATGATCCGAAGAAGCGGACGCCGGTTCTTCGAGAAAGATCACGCTCCATCAAGGAACTAGGCGAGGAGCGTGATCCGACTTGAGCGGATCAGACTCCAGACGAAGCGCCGCTGTAGCAAGGCCGGACCCTATCGTGTACAAGCCGCGCCAAAATCCCTCCCGCTAAGAAGTTGCGATGGAAACCGTCCTCCTCGTCATCCACCTGATGATCGTGACCGCGCTGGTCGGGCTCGTGCTCGTCCAGCGTTCGGAGGGCGGTGCGCTCGGCATCGGCGGCGGCGGCAACTTCATGGCGAGCCGCGGCAGCGGCAACGTGCTCACCCGGACGACCACCTACCTCGCCATCGGCTTCTTCATCACTTCGATCGCCCTCACTCTTCTCGCGCGGGCGAACCTCGACCCGTCGTCGGTCCTCGACGGCCTCCTCGCCGATCCGGTCGCCGCCGACGGCGTCGAGCGGCCGGCCACCGGCAACCTCCTCGACCTGATCCGCCCGGCAACGACGGTCCCGACCGACGACGCCGGCGCCGCCGCCGTTCCGGCGGCCGGTGCCGACACTCCGGCGGTCCCCAACGAGGGCGCGGCCCCCGCGGCGCTCGATGCGGCGCCCGCCGTTCCGAACGACGCCGCGACGCCGGCCGTGCCCGCCGAGGGCGCCGCGCCCGCGGCCACGCCGGCCGAAACGCCGGCCACCCCCGCCGCGACGCCCGTCGTTCCGCCGTAGCGCGATCCGAAGACGTGACTGCCGGTTCTTTGAAGAAGATCATGCTCCATCAAGGAAATCGGCGACGGGCGTGATCCGGCTTCGACGGTTCACGCTTCAGCGGACCGGCTCCGGCCATGCCCGCCTTCCCGACACTTATCCCAAGGCCGCCGGCCCGCGTCGATTTTGGCGTGGAGCGGCAACGGCGGAATCGATACTCTAGAGGCCCATGGCGCGGTACATCTTCATCACCGGCGGCGTGGTCTCGTCACTTGGGAAGGGCATTGCGGCAGCCGCGCTCGGCGCGCTGCTCGAGGCCCGTGGCTTCAAGGTCCGCCTCCGCAAGCTCGACCCCTATCTCAACGTCGATCCGGGCACGATGAGCCCGTATCAGCACGGCGAGGTCTTCGTCACCGATGACGGCGCCGAGACCGATCTCGACCTCGGCCACTACGAGCGTTTCACCGGCCGCCCGGCGACGAAGCTCGACAGCGTCACGACCGGAAAGATCTACCAGGACATCCTCGCCCGCGAGCGGCGCGGCGATTTCCTCGGCGGCACCGTGCAGGTGATCCCGCACGTCACCGACGCCATCAAGAAGTTCATCGGCGCCGGCAACGAGGAGTTCGATTTCGTCATCTGCGAGATCGGCGGCACCGTCGGCGACATCGAGGGCCTGCCGTTCTTCGAGGCGATCCGCCAGTTCGGCAACGACGTGCCGCGCGGCCACGCCGTGTTCATCCACCTGACGCTGGTGCCGTTCATCCGCTCGGCGGGCGAACTGAAGACCAAGCCGACGCAGCACTCCGTGAAGGAGCTCCGCTCGATCGGCATCCAGCCGGACATCCTTCTCTGCCGCAGCGACCGGACGATCCCGGCCGACGAGCGGCGGAAGCTCTCGCTGTTCTGCAACGTCCGCCCGTCGGCGGTCATCCAGGCGCTCGACCTCGAGAATATCTACGACGTTCCCGAGAACTACCACGCCGAGGGGCTCGACACCGAGGTGCTGGCCGCCTTCGGCATCAAGGGCGCGCCGCCGCCGGACCTCTCCCGCTGGGACACGGTGACCGATGCGCTGCGTCACCCCGAGGGTGAGGTCCGCATCGCCATCGTCGGCAAATACACGGTGATGAAGGACGCATACAAATCCCTCATCGAGGCGCTGGCGCATGGCGGCATCGCCAACCGCGTGAAGGTGAAGCTCGACTGGATCGAGTCGGAAGTCTTCGAGAAGGAGGACCCGACGCCTTACCTCGAGAACGTCGATGGCATCCTCGTTCCCGGCGGCTTCGGCGAGCGCGGCTCGGAAGGGAAGATCGCGGCGGCCGGCTTCGCGCGGAAGCATCGGGTGCCCTATTTCGGCATCTGCTTCGGCATGCAGATGGCCGTCATCGAAGCAACGCGGAACCTCGTCGGCGTGGCCGATGCGAGCTCCACCGAGTTCGGGCCGACGCCGGAACCGGTGGTCGGCCTCATGACGGAATGGCTCCGCGGCAACCAGCTCGAGCAGCGCGCCGCCGCCGGCGACCTCGGCGGCACGATGCGCCTCGGCGCTTATCCCGCGCTCCTCGACCGCGGCAGCAGGATCGCCTCGATCTACGGCTCGACCGAGATCTCCGAGCGCCACCGCCACCGCTACGAAGTGAACATCGCCTACCGCGACCGCCTCGAAGCCTGCGGCCTCCATTTCGCCGGCATGTCGCCCGATGGGCTCCTGCCGGAGACGGTCGAACTCCGCGACCACCCGTGGTTCATCGGCGTCCAGTACCACCCCGAGCTGATGTCGCGCCCCTTCGCGCCACACCC
>JADLGL010000022.1 GCA_020849325.1 Bauldia sp.
CGCTGCCCTACCGGGTGCAGCAGGCCTATGGCGGCGACTGGTATTCCGCGGCGCGTGATCCGGGCATGGCGGCCGAGGGGCTGAATGCTGCCGGGATGCTGTCGCTGGGAACGCTGGCGGGCTCCCCGCGAGGCGCGCTCGGGAGCGGGCCGGTCATGCCTCCGCGCTCTGTTTCGCTGCCAATGGATGAGGCCAGCCGAATGGCGCGGGCCCGGGAGATGGGTTTTTTCACGGAAAACGAACTGTACCACGGAACGGATGCTTCGTTTCCGGCCTTCGCTCCAACCGCCAGAAACGAAACGTTCATCAACCCCCCGGCGGGAACTACTCCTCTTGGGGATGCGACGTGGCTGGGGTCACCTGAAGTAGCCGGGGAGTTTGCCGCGCTTCGTCAGGCCCGGAGCGGGGGTAGTGCGCAAATATATCCAGTACTGATACGGTCAGATCGGAATGGAAGTATTCTTCTTGATGGGACAGAGAAATACTTCGAGGTGATCGCGACATTGTATGACTCCTTCCGTAACGGCTATGACGCCGTCCGCATCCGAAATTATACTACACCCGGCGGCCGATCGGGACAAGACATCGTCGTCGTGCGCGATCCGGCACAAATACGCTCTCGCTTCGCGGCGTTCGATCCGGCCCGTCGTTCAGACAGTGATCTGCTGGCGGCCACCGGTGTTACACTGCCGACGGCAGGAGGCGACGCTGCATTTTCCGACGGAGTGCAGGTCATGACGCTCCCCGAGATCCTTGGCTCTGCCATGGGGCCGTTGCCGGCCATGCCGGCCTACCGTCCGCCGCTCGGCCCTGCATGGGCCGAAGAATATCACGCCGCCTACCAGGACCCGAGCACCCCGCAGTTTGCGGCCCGCGTGGCGCAGGAGGCGGCCGAGGCAGAGCGCCGGCGCGAGAAAGAAGCCCGCCAGGCGCGCGAGCAGGCCATCCGCCTCGGACGGCTGATCGAGGCCTGAGCCTCCGGAGAAAGATCGCCATGAACGAGCAGTTCGGCTTCACGAAGGCCGTCAGCTACGACCTGTCCGGCGCCATCGCCTTCACTGCGCCCGGCACGCACGATTTCGTCGTGCCGAATTACGCGAGTTCCGTCGTCGTCACGGTCCGCGGTGCCGGCGGCGGAGGCGGGGGCGGCGGGATCAGCTCCGACACCGTCGGCGGCACGGGCGGGCTGTCCCGGTTCAGGGCCACCGATGCCGGCTATGGCTCGGACCTCGTGGCCAATGGCGGGGCGGGCGGCGCCGGCAACCAGGCGGGCCGGGCCGGCGGCGCGGGCGGCACGGCGACCGGCGGCAGCGGCAACACCACGGGCGCCACCGGCTCGGCAGGAACCAGCACCGGCGATCCGGGGCCGGGCCTCGCGATCGGCGGCGCCGGTGGAGCGGGCGCGTCGTCCGGCGGCGCCGGCGGCGCGCAGGTGGGTCCGGCGTCGAGCGCCTTCACCGGCAATTCCGGCACGGCGCCGGGCGGCGGGGGCGGTGGCGGCCTCGCCACCGGTCCCGGCGGCGGAGGAGGAGGCGGTGGCGGCGGAACGGCGACGCGCACCTTCGCCTTCGGCAGCCTGACGCCGGGAGCGGTGGTGAAGGTCACCGTCGGCACCGGCGGGTCGCGCTCGACCGGCTGGCGCGACGGGGGGCTCGGCGCGCGTGGCGAAGTTTCCATTTCGTGGAGCTGAGAATGGCAGGCGAAACGATCAACCTCGACCTCACATCGGCGCGCGTCTTCACGGCGCTCCGGCCGGTGACCAATGGCGAGGATTTTTCCGTCACACTCAACGTCTTCGACGGCGGCGTGCCGGCCGACCTCGACGGCAAGGCGATCGCCGTGTCGGTGAGCCATCCTGCCGGCGCCGAGGCGTTCGCCCTTGCGGGCGTCCTCTCCGACGACGCGGACGGGGTGACGTCCGTCGTCACCTTCACCGCCCGCGCCGCGACGATGGCGACGCTTCCGCCCGGCAGCTACACGGTCGCGGCACGGCTCACCGACGGCACGGCGACGCGGCAGGTGCTCCTCGCGCGGCTGCCGGTGCGGGATGGCGGGTTCGGCTAAAGCATGATCCGTTGAAGTCCGATCATGCCCGTCGCATTATTCCCTGAAGGAGTATCATCTCTTCGGAGAACCGGCGTCCACTTCTTCGGACCATGCTCCGTCTGATACAATACTAAACGGATATTGCGAATTCCTTCGATGAGATCATGTCCTGCCTGAGGGACGAGGACTTGATACTGTACTGAGTCGGGATCGAAGTGCTTCTGGCACGTTGCAGCCGGCGGCTACCGCGAGAACCTTCGCCCGTAGCTCGCCGACTCCGCGAGAAAATCGCTGTCGATCACGCCCACGACGAAACCTTCGTTCGTGGCAACGGCGATACGCACGGGCGCATCGTCACCCTCGGCGCGGAGTTCCGCCATGAGCGCTTCGACGCGCTGCTGCGCTGCCGCGATGGCGTCGGCGGCCGAGGCGAAGAAGCGGGCCGGCTCTTCCGGGCCGGCCTCGTCGCCGATCGTCAGGTGGAAGGTGAACTCGTCCAGGGTGTCCCTCGCACATCGCGGGCCATGCCGGATCGGGCGGTCATCGCCCCGGTCGCGGCATCACGACGATCGCGATCCGCTCACGCCGGTCCCGTCGTTCCCAATGGCGGCGCGCCCTCGGCGTTCCCCGTTGCAGCGCCGCCGAAGACGAGGCGATAGCGGACATACTCGTCGGCGGCGACGAATTCGTCGTAAAGGCGGCGGGCCGGGTTGTCACCCTCGGTGTGCCAGTAGACCCTCGCCCAGCCTTCGGTCTTCGCCCGGTCGACGAGGTCCTGGATCAGGAGCCGCCCGACGCCGCGGCGGCGGTGCGTCGGCGCCACGAACAGGTCCTCGAGGTAGCAGACCGGCTCGGTGACGAATGTTCCCGGGTGAAGGAAGCTGATGGCGAAGCCGGCAAGGCTGCCCGCCTCGTCCTCGGCGAGCCTGGCCGTCAGCACCGACGCCGGGTCGAGGAGCCGCCGCCACGTCTCCGCCGTCACCGCCTCGGGCAGCGCGACGCGGTAGAAACTGGTGTAGCCGTCCCACAGCGCCCGCCACGCCACGGCGTCGGCCGCATTCGCATCCCTGATCTTCACGCGCAGTCCGCCCCGGTCGGTCACCGGACCACGGTGCCCGGCGGGCGCAGCGTGTCCTGACGGACGGCACTCCGGCAACGGGCTTTGGAGCCGCCGCTTCCGAGCGCGGGTGGTCCCGCCGGTGGTCCCGCCCGCCGCCGCCTTCACCTCGCCCCGGTGGCGAGAGGTCGGATCGAGACGCGCAGCGGATCGATCCGGGTGAAGGGGGGGCCGCATCTCGTTCGGGCACCAGGGCACGGCAACGGGTTCCCGTCGCTGGAGCACAGGCCGGACCGGCGGTCCCCCCTCACCCGCCCGCAGCAAGCTGCGGTCGACCTCTCCCCACCGGGGCGAGGTGAAGAATTCCGCCGCGCGACACGCTTCTCAGCCACACGTCGCCGTCGAGGCCAACGCGTCCCGACCCGATGCTGCCGGTAAGAACCTCGCCCACCAGGAAACACCCCTATGAAAACGTCCTCCGAGGGCGTGGCCGAGATCGCCGGCCACGAAGGCATCGTGCTGTCGCCGTACCGGGACAGCGTCGGCGTGTGGACCGTGTTCGTCGGCCACACGGCGGCGGCGGGGCCGCCCGATCCCGCGGGCCTGCCGCGCGGCGTCGAGCAGCCGCTGGCCGCGGCGATCGAGACGTTCCGGCGCGACCTCGCTGCCGTCGAAGCGCGCGTGGCCAAGGCCGTCAGCGTGCCGCTCCGGCAGCACGAATTCGATGCGCTCGTCTCGTTCGACTTCAACACCGGCGGCATTTTTCGCGCCCGGCTGACGAAGCTTCTCAATGCGGGCGACCGCGCGGGCGCTGCCGCGGCGTTCGACGGCTGGCGGAAGCCGCCCGAGATCGCCGGCCGGCGTGAGGCGGAGAAGCGGCTGTTCCGCGACGGCGCCTATTCGCACTCCGGCCGGGCGAGCCTCTACCCGGCAGACGCCGCCGGAAACATCCTGTGGAGCCGCGGCCGGCGCGTCGATGTCCTCGCGCTCATGGCTGCAGGCCCTGCCGCGCCGCAGGCCGGAAATGCGTCGAGCGTGACTCCTGAGTCTTCGCGGGTTCCGGGCTCGCCGCCGTCCCGCCAGCCCGACGATCCGGGTCCCCGCGGCGGCCCGGCGCCCCGCCCCGGCAGCACCGCGCCGCTCCGTCTCGCCCTGCCGCTGATCGCCCTTGCTGCCGTGATCGGTGGCGCCATCGCCCTTGTCCGCCGCGGCGGGGCCGCCGCGCGCCGCAAGCTCGCCGCCACCTTCCGGAGGATTTTCTGATGGGCCTCTTCCGCCGTGCCCTCGATGTGCTCCGCGACCGCCGGCTCGGCCAGCGCGCGGGCGCAATCCTTCTCGGCGGGCAGGCGCCCGACGGCCCGATCGGCGCGTTCGCGGTCGGCGCCTACCGAAAGCTGATCGCAGCCGCGGTGGGCGGGTTCCTCGCCTTCCTCCACGTGCGTTTCGGCTGGGACCTCGCCGGCTTCTTCGGCGACGAGTTCGAGCTCGGCCTCATCGAGGCGATCACCGCCTGGCTCGTATGGCGCCTCCCGAACGACCCGCCGGCCGCACGGGGGCGCCCGTGACCGGCACCGTCGTCACCTGGGAATTCGCGCTCATCCTCGTCTCGATCATCGCGGCCGGCGGCACGCTGATCTGGCGCATCCACGGCGCGATCGCGGCCGTCCGCGCCGAGCTCGCGCTGCATCGCCTCGAAGTGGCGCGCGACTACGCCTCGATCGCCACCGTCGGCCGCATCGAGGAACGCTTCACCGCCACCGCCGACAAGCTGATCGCCCGCCTCGACGTCCTCGCGGAAGCCTTCAACCGCCTCGCGGGACGGCTCGACGAGCGGGGATGAGGCTTCTCCAGGCCCCGCGGAGGTCGGTCGATCCTTTGCGGACACCCGGTCGGTCGCGACCGACCGGGTGTTTCCAATCACTTTCACCAACGGAGAAACGAAATGGCCTTCATTGATAGCTATGGGCCAGCGCCGCGCACCTTCCCGACCCAGCCCATCCCAATGGGCTACGTTTACATACAGGGCCTCGGGGTAGTACCGGCCGCCGGCGCCCCGTGGAATGCTGCTGGAGCGTACGTTCCGCCCGTCTATCCGGACACGACGGGTCTTGGCGATCCGCAAGTTCCGGCCGGTCCCGAGCCCTTCTCGTACGCGGAAGGCGACTGGGGCATCCCGGACGATGGTTTCAATTCGTCCTCTCCGCTCCCTCGGTATGAAGAAGGCTGGACCATGCATCCCTACGCTGGTGTAGGGGTCGAACAGACCATGTCGCCGGAGTACCGCGCGGCGCACCCTCAGCACTACAGCGCTGAAGCGGCGGAAGCCTGGTCGCGCGCACGCATGACGCCGGATGAACTTGAGGCCGAACGGATACGGCTGCTCGAGGAGCAGTACGGGTCACTCGGCTTCTGGAGAACACTTGGCCGCGCACTATGGCAAGGCGTTTCCCTTGGCTGGGGCGACGAGGCAATCGCGAGGTATGAATCCTGGAGGCGCGGAACGAGCTACGAGGAAGAGTGGCAGCGCCAAATGGCGATCAACGGCATTTTGGCCAGCATAGATCCGGTCGCCTGGGCGACCGGGGAGTTCGCTGGGTCAGCCGCGTGGAACGCCCTCGGCCCGAGCGCAACAGGCCTCGCAGCCTTGCGGAACGCCGGTATAATCGGAGGCGTGACGTCTGGCCTGAGCTTGATGGGGGCGTCGCCAGACCATACGGACGATCTGGAACGATTTGCACTGGGCGCGCTCATCGGAGCACCGCTGGCGGCGGTCACGCGTGGGTTTACGTTTGCAGGTCAACCGTCCGCCACGCAGTTCGCCGTCGATTCCGCGTTCGCAACAGCACCCACGCTGGCCTTTCAGGCCCAGGTTCCCGGCCAGATGCCAATGGTCAACTACTGAGGGCTAGTTGGGCCAAAATCGCCACCAGCGGCGCCGCGGCGCGTGCGCCGCGCAGCACGTCGCTCCTGCGACAGAAGAAGGTGGTAGGCGACGGCATCGGCGTTGAATACACGCCGGGGCAAGAGCCGGAAAAAGCCGTGGGCAACGAATGCCGCCGCGACTGCCCCGAGCGCCGGGACCAGTCCCGCAACGAGCCCGATAGCGTCGAAGAAGCCCACCGAAAAAGGGATCAGCGCCACGCCGACCAGCGACGCCAGAACGGCGGGCGGCAATGCCTTGGGCCAGCTGGCACCCGTCTCGACGCCGATCGAGGGCCAGTCACGAAACACGATCTCGGCCGTTTCGACCATGAAGGATCGGAAACGCGGAGCGCCGGGCTTGTAGATGATGGCGTAGAGCGCCGACCGGCGGGGCTCATCACGCATCCAGAAGCGGATCACATAGGGCTCAACCGGAATGATGCCCTTGTAGGTGATCGGGGAGACCTTCCATCCGAAACGGATGCGGCTCATCCTGGCAAAGGGGAGTTCAACAGGTCCCCCCGCGCCGATCGCGAGGATGCCGTCGGCCGTGAGCTCGAAATCTGTCGCGCGCCTGCCGACAAGGCTCGCGACGGCGCCACGTGGGATTGATCTTATCTGCACGCTTCCCGCCTCGGACACCAAGCGACAGCAGCGTTGAACCCGATACGGTCGCAGCCGTGCGACGAAGCATGGTCGTCTTTCGTTCTTCAGGCAACTTCCTGATCGGCGCCGCTCCGCATCGAGGAGCGCTCACGGCCACCGCCGACAAGCTGATCGCCCGCCTCGACGTGCTCGCGAAGCCTTCAATCGCTCGCGGGACGGCTCGACGAGCGGGAATGCGGCGGACCAGCGAAGCGGCCAACTGCTCGCCACACGCTCCAGCCGAATGGGTTTGCAGCCCGTTTGAGTTCGTGACGGCTTCCCGGGAGACTGGCCCGAAACGCTCGCATGAGTTGACGCGGCAACCGGTCCATGATCATGTTTCGTTCTCGCCGCTTGCGTGGAGATCGAAGTGTGAGGCTTCGTGGAACTTGGGTTCTTGTCGGGGTTGCGCTGGCGGCGGGCGTGCCAGTTTCCCCCGCCGCGGCGCTGCCCATCGCGCCCGGAGCCTGCACCCTGTCCTACGAGGTTTACATCTCGAGAGGGCGAAGCCGGCCCTGGGTGCACGACGAGGAGGCGGCCGCGCCGGAGCGTGTGGCCGCCTACTGGGAGCGGCCGGGTAACATCACCTCGATGACTCACCCGGTCTGGTACAAGTTCGTCTCGATCGCAGAGGACGACCCCTGCGCGACGAATCCTTATCGATGGTTGAAGGAAGCAATGAAGTGGGGCGATGTCGTCATCCCGCTTCCAAGGAGCTGGTACTGGGGGCTCAATCCCGCGACCTGGAACCACGAATGGATCCTCACCGAGCGCTGGGAGTACGTGGTCTTCGCCTTGGGCATGCCGGCAGATGCGATCGAGCGGTTGTTGGGCGGGCTTGGCGGTCCTGACGGCCTCGACGAGGGGCAGACCGAGAAGCTGATCACCATCTTCCGCCAGCGGTACCCGCTCCTGGTGGAAGCTGGAGGGATGGCTGAATAGAGCCCACGCGCCGGCGCCAAGCCAGTTCGACGAGACATCGATCGTTGGAGTCCCGTATCCGCCGCGGAAGCGGCGTATGCGTCGCCCTACGGGAGTCGCCGGCGGCCCACACCCACGCACTTCGTCGCGGTGGACCGCCGGCCAATCCAGACTGCTGTGACGGCTCTACCGCCCAG
>JADLGL010000023.1 GCA_020849325.1 Bauldia sp.
CGCCCCGACCGCCCCATCACCTCGACGATCTCCGCGATCTTCTTCCGCTGCTCGTCCGCATCGCCGTGGGTGATGGCGTGCTCGACGCAGTGCGCGACGTGATCGCGCAGCACCTCCTCCTCGACCTTGCGCAGGGCCGCGCGGACGGCGGAGAGCTGGGTGATGATGTCGATGCAATAGCGGTTGTCCGCGACCATTGCCGCGACGCCGCGCACCTGCCCCTCGATCCGCCCGAGCCGCTTCTGGACGGCCGCCTTCGTGCTGCTGTTCATGCCTTGACCAATACCCCCCACGGGTATATCTGGTCAAGCACGGCAGAATACCCCCCAGGGGTTAGGGAAGACGGTCATGGCCGACGGACACCAGCACACCGGCAGCGGAGACGGGCACGCCCATCACGGCCACGCCCATCACGGGCATGCGGGTCACGACGCCCATGCGGCGACGGCCCCGGCGGCCGGCAAGGCGAAGCCGCGGATTCCCCTCCCTGCCTTCACGCCGCCGGCCGGCTTCGTCCGCGATCCGGTGTGCGGCATGTATGTCGATCCGCACACCGCGGAACACCGCAGCGACTACGGCGGCCGGACGTTCCATTTCTGCTGCGACGGCTGCAAGGCGTCCTTCGACGCCGACCCCATGCGCTACCTCGCCGATGCGCCCGCAGCCGCGAAGGCGCCGGTGCCGGAAGGCACGATCTACACCTGCCCGATGCACCCCGAGGTGCGGCAGGTCGGCCCCGGCTCGTGCCCGATCTGCGGCATGGCGCTGGAGCCGCTCGTCGCCACCGCCGAGGACGTCCCCAACCACGAGCTCGCCGACATGCAGCGGCGCCTCGTCATCGGCGGCGTGCTGACGGTGCCCGTTCTCGTGCTCGGCATGGGCGGCGAACTCCTCGGCCTCGACCGGTTGATCTCCGGCCAGCTCTCCAACTGGCTGCAGTTCGCGTTCGCGACGCCCGTCGTCCTCTGGGCCGGCTGGCCGTTCTTCGTCCGCGGCTATCGATCGGTGCGGACGCGCAACCTCAACATGTTCACGCTGATCGCCCTCGGCACGGGCATGGCGTACCTCTACAGCATCGTCGCGACGCTCTTCCCGGACCTCTTCCCGATGGAGTTCCGCGGCATGGGCGATGCCGCCGCAGTCTACTTCGAGCCCGCTGCCGTCATCACCGTTCTCGTCCTCGTCGGCCAGGTGCTGGAGCTCCGCGCCCGCGACCGCACCTCCGGCGCGATCCGGGCCCTCCTTCGGCTTGCGCCGCGCACCGCCCGCCGTCTGGGGCCGGACGGCACCGACGAGGAGGTCGCGCTCGACCTCGTGGCAGTCGGCGACCGGCTGCGGATCCGCCCCGGCGAGAAGGTGCCGGTCGACGGCGTCGTCCTCGAGGGCGGCTCGCCGGTCGACGAATCGATGGTGACCGGTGAATCGATGCCGGTGACGAAGGCGGCCGGTGCGCGGGTCATCGGCGGCACGATCAACCTCACCGGTTCGCTGGTGATGAAGGCCGAGCGCGTCGGCCGCGACACCACCCTCGCCCGGATCGTCAGCCTCGTCTCGGAAGCGCAGCGGAGCCGGGCGCCGATCCAGCGCCTCGCCGACCGCGTCGCCGGCTGGTTCGTGCCGCTCGTCATCGCGATCGCCATCGTGGCGTTCTTCGCCTGGTTCCTGTTCGGTCCCGAGCCGCGCTTCACCTTCGGGCTCGTCGCGGCGGTCACGGTCCTCATCATCGCCTGCCCGTGCGCGCTCGGCCTTGCGACGCCGATGTCGATCATGGTCGGCATCGGCCGCGGCGCCGAGGTCGGCATCCTCATCCGGAACGCCGAGGCGCTGGAGCGGCTCGAGAGCGTCGACACGCTCGTCGTCGACAAGACCGGCACGCTCACCGAGGGCCGTCCCGCCGTCGTCGCGATCCGCCCGGCGGCGGGCTTCGCGGAAAGCGACCTCCTGCGCCTCGCGGCAAGCGTCGAGCGCGCGAGCGAACACCCGCTCGCCGCGGCCATCGTTCGCGCCGCGACCGACCGCGGCCTTCGCCTCGCGGACCCCACGGGCTTCGACAGCCCGACCGGGCGCGGCGCGCGCGGCGCCGTCGACGGTCGCGACGTCGTGCTCGGCAACGCCGCGTTCCTCGCCTCGCGCGGCATCGCGGCGGAGGCGATCGAATCGGACGCCGCCTCCCTGCGGGCGGACGGGGCGACGGCCGTGCTCGTCGCCGTCGACGGTCGCCCGGCCGGCATGATCGCCATCGCCGACCCCGTGCGGAAGACGACGCGCGCCGCGCTCGACGATCTCCGCGGCGCGGGCGTCCGCGTCGTCATGCTCACCGGCGACGCCCCCGCCACCGCCGAGGCCGTCGCGCGGACGCTCGGCATCGCCGAGGTCGAAGCGGGCGTCCTGCCGGAGCGGAAGGCCGAGGTGGTCGCGCGCCTGCGCGCCGAAGGCCGCGTGGTGGCGATGGCGGGCGACGGCGTCAACGACGCGCCGGCGCTCGCCACGGCCGATGTCGGCATCGCGATGGGAAGCGGCACGGACGTTGCCATCGAAAGCGCCGGCGTCACGCTCCTCCGCTCCGACATCGCCGCCATCGCCGACGCCCGCCGGCTCGGCCGGGCGACGATGCAGAACGTGCGGCAGAACCTCTTCTTCGCGTTCGTCTACAACGCGGCCGGCGTTCCGGTCGCGGCAGGCCTCCTCTACCCGTTCTTCGGCATCCTCCTGTCGCCGGTCATCGCCGCGGCGGCGATGGCGCTCTCATCGGTCAGCGTCATCGCCAACGCCCTTCGCCTGCGCCGCGTTCGCCTCGGCGGACGCTGAACCTCATTCCCGGCCGGGCGCGGCCGGGCCCAACGCTGCCACCGTTTCACCACGCAACCACCGGAAGGCTCCCATGAAGCGCACGTCCCTCTTCAGCCTCGTTGGCCTCGGCGCCCTCATCGCCGTGCCCGTCGTCGTCCTCGCCCAGGGCATGAACATGCCGGGCATGGCGCCCGCTGCCCCGGAGACCCCGGCCACGACCGCCTATCTCGCCGCCCACGACGCGATGATGGCGGCGATGCACGTCGAGCTCACCGGCGATCCCGACCGCGACTTCGTCCTCATGATGATCCCGCACCACCAGGGCGCCGTCGACATGGCGCGCGTGGTGCTGGAATTCGGGACCGACCCCACGATCCGCGCGATGGCCGAAGCCATCATCGCCGCCCAGGAAGCCGAGATCGCCGAGTTCGAGGCCTGGCTCGCGGCGCATTAGCCCGCCGGGCGCGCCTCCCCCTTCAATCAACCCGTCGTTCCGGGGCCGCCCCGGGACGACGGGCTCGTCTGGATGAGCGCAGCGCATCCAAGAACCTGAACGGAACACAACGACCGCCTCAGATCGGGTTCAGCGGGAGCCTTCTAGAACCGCGTCCATCGACTTCACCGCGCCGCCGTGAACGGCGCCAGAAACCCGAAGGACAACGTCCATGAACCGCTCCCTCAAGACCCTCGTCGCCGCCTCGATCGCCCTCGGCACCGTCGGCG
>JADLGL010000024.1 GCA_020849325.1 Bauldia sp.
ACACGCCGTTCGCGGTCGGCTGCCGTACCCAGGTCGTCATCGAGGGTGAGTTCACCCCCGGCGAAGGCTACACGCTGCAGCGTGGCGCCGGCGCGGCCCCGATCCCGCGGGCCTACCCGGACTACACGCAGGAGAACTACGGACAGCTCATTCCCGTCACCGAGCCCCTCGCGGGCGGCTTCCTCGGCGCGATCGACGTCAATGGCGGTGGTTTCGCCTGGCGTCATGCCTGGATCCAGGCGAACAACCAGCCGCTCATGGCGACGGCCACCGACCTCCTCTTCCAGGCCGGTGTCAACGAGGGCGTGATGCGTGCCTTCGACGCCACGAACGGCGAGATCGTGTGGGAGTTCCGCACCGGTTCGCGGTTCAACCAGTCGCCGATCACCTATCTCCATGATGGCAAGCAGTACCTGGCCATCATCGCCTCGTCGGCCGCCGCCAACACCGCGGTCGCCTTCGATGCGGCTCCGGACAACCAGAACCGCTACCGCCGCTCGGGCTCGACGCTCTACGTGTTCGCGCTCCCGGATGCGGTGGCCGCGAACTAGTTCGCACTTTCGATACCTGCCGGCGCCTTCGGGCGCCGGCAACCCCAGGGACTTGGAGCGATACTTTCAATTCGCTCCCCGCAGTGTGGGGTAGAGACCGATACCCTCCCTGCCCCCACTGCGCCGTTCCCCGACGCACCAGCCGCGATCGTGCGGCGCATTTTCGACCCCTCCGAGAGAATCCGATCTGCGGTGCACGCCCGCGGGCACGCGCCCGGTGGCCCTGTCATGCGCGCCCGATCGTTGGCCGGTCTCGCGGACGCCGAGGCCGACCACGGACTCGTCGCCCGCCCAAAGGCCGGGGCTCGCAATTCCGCCGCTTTGCCGGGGCAGATGACGGCGAGGGGCGCGATCTTCCACCGGATGGCTTTCGCGTCCATTCTCCCCTTCCGCCAGCCGCGCCGCACGCGACCGCAAGGCCGTGACGGCGGGCCGTATCCCGGAGCCGAACCCCACTCATGCGCCGTTTCCTTGCCGCCGCCTTCGCCCTTGCCCTTGCGCCCGTCGCTGCCTTCGCGCAGCAGCCCGCAGCGGGCGAAACGCCGCCCGCCATCACCGACCGCGCCGAAGCGGAGGCGTTCATGGGGCTGTTTGCCGGAAGCTGGCGCGCGGACGGCAATTCGCGCGCCGCGCTCGCCGACCCGTTCGAGGAGACGCGCTGCAACCTCACCACCATTTGGGACGCGGCGACCGCAACGCTCACCAATGACGGGCGCTGCTCGACCGTCCGCGGCCGGATCGACATCGACGGCTCGGTGACGCTCCTCGCCGATCTGACGCTGTCGGGCGGCTTCTTCAGCCGGTTTCAGAACGCGGAGCTCGTGAACTCGACGGGCCAGCTCTACGGCGACCGCTTCTATGTCGAGGCGACCTATCTCATCTCGCAGCCGAACCGCGAGCCGCAGAACCTCACGGTCCAGATCTGGGTGAGCAAGCCGGCTCTCCAGCCCGACGGGCGCTTCGCCTTCGGCCTGATCGCGCAGGCGCTCGACCCGGCGACGCAGCAGTTCGTCGACGTGTCCAACCTCGTGTTCGTGCGAAGCAATTAGGCTCCGGCGCGACCCATTGAACCGGCAGGCACGCGGCCCATCTGCGTGCTTGCAATCGCCTGTCCTATCAGCGATACAGAGCCCGCGCGGACCTACCCTGCCGCGCCGTGAGCGGGTGTAGCTCAGGGGTAGAGCACGACCTTGCCAAGGTCGGGGTCGAGGGTTCAAATCCCTTCGCCCGCTCCAATCCTTCCCAACCAGAATTGCGGTCTGCCGGGGCCGGACGGCCAGTCCGGCCGCTGCCATCGCGCGCCGCGATGCCGTCCGATCCCGCGCCGCCGCAAGGTGCTGACCGTCGGCGCTACTGGCCCGGAGCCCGACGCGTTCCGCCGCCGCTCCAGCGATCGTCGACGTATTTCGCCACGAGCGCCCGGAATTCTTCCGCGATGTGCGGGCCGCGGAGCGTGACGGCCTTCTTCCCGTCGATGAACACCGGGGCGGCCGGCATCTCGCCGGTGCCGGGGAGCGAGATGCCGATGTCGGCGTGCTTGGATTCGCCGGGGCCGTTCACGATGCAGCCCATCACGGCCACCTTCAGCGCCTCGACGCCGGGGTAGCGCTCGCGCCACTGCGGCATCGCGGCGGCGATGTCGGCTTCGATGCGCTGGGCGAGCTCCTGAAAAACCGTCGACGTGGTGCGGCCGCAGCCGGGGCAGGCGGCGACGACGGGGACGAAGGCGCGAAAACCCATCGTCTGCAGGATTTCCTGCGCCACCTTCACCTCGCGGCTCCGGTCGCCGCCGGGCTCGGGCGTCAGCGAGATGCGGATCGTGTCGCCGATCCCCTCCTGGAGGAGGACCCCGAGCGCGGCGGCGGAGGCGACGATGCCCTTGCTGCCCATGCCCGCCTCGGTGAGGCCGAGATGGAGGGCATGGTCGGAACGCACGGCGAGATCGCGGTAGACGGCGACGAGCTGCTGCACGTCGGACAGTTTCGCCGACAGGATGATCTTTTCGCGGGGGAGGCCGATCCGCTCCGCCTCGAGCGCCGAGAGGAGCGCCGACCGGATCACCGCCTCGCGCATCACCGCGGCGGCGGGCCGAGGCGCCACGGCAGTGGCGTTCTCGTCCATCAGTCTGGTGAGGAGCGCCTGGTCGAGCGAGCCCCAGTTGACGCCGATCCGCACCGGTTTGCCGAACCGGATCGCCGTCTCGACCATCATGGCGAACTGGCGGTCGCGCTTGTCGGCAAAGCCGACATTGCCGGGATTGATGCGGTATTTGGCGAGGGCCTCGGCGGCGGCGGGATGTTCGTTGAGGAGCTTGTGGCCGATGTAGTGGAAATCGCCGACGAGCGGCACGGCGACGCCGCGCGCGGCGAGCCGGTCGCGGATGTGCGGCACGGCGGCGGCGGCCTCGTCGCGGTCGACGGTGATGCGGACGATTTCCGAGCCGGCGCGCGCGAGGGCTTCGACCTGGGCGGCGGTGGACGCCACGTCCGCCGTGTCGGTGTTGGTCATCGACTGGACGACGATCGGCGCCCCGCCGCCGACCCGGACGCTCCCCACCATGACGCCGACGGAGCGGCGGCGCGGCAGGGGGCCGGCGTCGCGGTCGGCGAAGAGGGCGGGGCCGGAGAGGGAAAGGTCGTTCATCGTGCGGGCCGTTGCGGCGTCGGTCCGAGATAGTCTCGCAGGGAAGCGTATGCAAATCATGGCGGCATGCGCGGCCGCGCCACCGCGCGGCCCCGCTTCCCGCGGACGAGGTGGAACCGGGCGGGCCTGTTGCCTTTGCCGCGGGCGCGGGGCAGGGTCGCGGCGGGCGGGCCTGCGATCGAGGGAATGCGATGATCCGGACCGGCACGACGACGCTTCCGGCCTGACCGTGGGGCCGTTCGAACGCTTCCTCGGCGCCGTGACCGCCGCGATCGCCGCCGCCACCGGCCCGGCCGACGACACCGCGCCGGCGGATGCGGCAGCGACGCCGCCCGCGGCGATTGCCGCGACCATGCCGGAAACCGTCCCGCTGCCGCGCCCGCGGCCCGATCCGGCCGCACCGGCCGTCATCGTCGCCGCCGCAGCACCGGCCGTCCCCGTGGTGGCAACCGACGTCCCGGTGAATCCGTTCGTCGCCCCGCCTGGCGCGGCCGAGCCGCCGCCTCTCCTCGAACCGCTGGCGGCGCCGCCGGCAGCCACCACGCCGGCGAGGACGCTTCCCGGCGTCACGATCCTCGCCGTGCAGCCGCAGGCGGCCGCCGGGGCGGTCGATCCGGTACCGCTCAATCTCCCGAACATGCTCGCCGCGCTCGGGCAGACGCACGCCACGGCCGCTCCCGCGCCCGGCGAGACCGCGCCGCTCGGCTTCGCGCCGACCAACCTGCCGCTCGCCGGCCCGGCCGGCGCGATCGACGACCTGCTGCGCGGCGGTCTCGATGCACCCGCCGGTGCCCTCGTCGCCGAGACCGCGCCATTGCCGCGGCAGAACCCGCTGCCCGAGGCGGAGCGCGTGCAGGTCGCCGCGCTGCCCAACGCGAACGTCAATCCCTTCGTGGCGCCGGCCCGCGAGCGCGACAATGCCTGCGTCAGCCAGCTCGCCTCGCTGGCGCTGATCGTCACGGTGCTGCCGCCGGTCGAGCAGGGGGCGTGCGGGATCGCGACGCCGGTCGACCTCGCCCAGCTCGGCCGGGGACGGAGCGCGGTGACGCTGACGCCCGACGCCACGGTCGACTGCCACGTCGTCGGCGCGCTCGACGCGTGGATGGACCAGTCCGTTCAGGCGGCGGCGACGCGGCTGTTCGGGCAGAGCGTGACGAGCCTGCGCGTCGCCTCGTCCTATGCCTGCCGCGGCGTCAACAACGATCCGACCGCCGAGCTATCGGAACACGCCTTCGGCCGGGCGATCGACATTTCCGCGTTCCAGTTCGCCGACGGCACCTGGCTCGACGTCCACGCCGCTGCGGAAGGTACGCCCGAAGCGCAGTTCCTCGGCGAGATCCGCGCCGATGCCTGCGGTCCGTTCACGACGGTGCTGGGCCCCGGTGTCGCCAACCACGCCGACCATTTCCATCTCGACCTCGCGGTCCGCGGCCGGAACGGGGACGCCCTCTACTGCCGCTGACGCGCCGCGGCCGTGGCCCGGTCGCGGGCGGTGCGCGTAGGCGCCGTCAGTGGTGCGTGGCCGCCTGCCAGAGCTCGATCGGGTTGCCCGAAGGGTCATCGAGGATCGCGAAGGTCCCGGCGGGGCCGGTGACGGGCTCGCTTCGGAAGCGAACGCCGGCGGCCGTGAGCCGCGCCATCTCGGCGGCGATGTCGGTCACCGCGAGCATCACCCGGTTCCAGCCGCCCGGCGACTGGACGGTGCCGTCCGGCAGCGGCTTTCCGGCGGCGCTTTTCGGTCCGCTCAGAAAGAGTTTCAGCCCACCCTTCGCGACCGCGCCGAAGGCAGGCGTTTCCGTCTCCTTCGAGAAGCCGAGCGCGCCGGTGTAGAAGGCCGTCGCCGCGGCGACGTCGGTGACGATGAGGCGGATGGTGACGCCGGCTTCCATCGGATGCTCCTACGCTGCGATCTGGTCGAGCCGGGCGAGGATGGCCGAGCCCATGTCCTTCGTGCCGACCCTGGTCGATCCCTCGGCAAAAATGTCCGCGGTACGGATGCCGGATTCGAGGGTCGCCGCAATGGCGCGGTCGATCAGCTCGGCTTCCGCGATCATGTTGAACGAGTAGCGGAGCGCCATGCCGAGCGAGGCGATCATCGCGATCGGATTGGCGATGTTCTTGCCCGCGATGTCGGGCGCGGAGCCGTGGACGGGCTCGTAGAGCGCCTTCCGCTTGCCGGTGGCGGCATCGGGCGCGCCGAGCGAGGCGGAGGGGAGCATGCCGAGCGACCCCGTCAGCATCGCCGCGACGTCGGAGAGCATGTCGCCGAAGAGATTGTCGGTGACGATGACGTCGAACTGCTTTGGCCAGCGGACGAGCTGCATGCCGCCGGCGTCGGCGAGCATGTGTTCGAGCTGGACGTCCGGATACTCCGCCCCGTGGACCGCGGTGACGACCTCGTTCCAGAGAACGCCCGACTTCATCACGTTCCGCTTCTCCATCGACGTCACCTTGTTCCGCCGGGTGCGGGCGAGGTCGAAGGCGACGCGGGCGATGCGCTCGATCTCGAACGTATCGTAGACCTGCGTGTCGATGCCCCGCTTCTGGCCGTTCGGCAGGGCGATGATCTCCTTCGGCGCGCCGAAATAGACGCCGCCGGTGAGCTCACGGACGATGAGGATGTCGAGCCCCTCGATCACCTCGCGCTTCAGCGAGGAGGCCGAGGCGAGCGCCGGGTAGCAGATCGCCGGGCGGAGGTTCGCGAAGAGGCCGAGGTCTTTCCGGAGCCGAAGGAGGCCGGCCTCGGGGCGTGCCTCGTACGGGACCTTGTCCCATTTCGGCCCGCCGACGGCGCCGAACAGCACGGCATCGGCGGCCTTTGCCTTCGCCATGTCGCCTTCCGAGATCGCCACGCCGTGGGCGTCGTAGGCCGAGCCGCCGACGAGGCCGCGATCCACGGCGAAACCCGCCCCGCGCGCGTTCAGCCAGGCGATGACCCGCTCGGCCTCGGCCATGATCTCGATGCCGATTCCGTCGCCGGGAAGGAGAAGGATGTTGCGGGCGGCCATGGTTCTCTCCGGATGGGCGCAAGGCGCCGCCCGGTCTGGTAGCGGGCGGCCCGCCGGGGTTCAAGGGCGGGCGCCGGGCGTGCCGGAGCAACGGTCATCGACGGCGCGGTTGCAGAGGGATAGGGTGCCTCGCCGCATGAGGGTGCGGGCAGGGGGATGGCGATGAAGCGGCTTCTGGCCGGAATGGCGATTGCGGTGGCGTCGGCGGCGGGGCCGGCGCTCGCATTCGATCCCGCGATGGTCGCGCAGCTCCTCGCCACGAAGAACTGCCTCGGCTGCGATCTCGAAGGGGCGGACCTTGCGGGCGCAGAGCTCGAAGGGGCGTTCATCCCCGACGTGAAGCTCGCGGGCGCGAACCTTTCCGGCGCGAACATGCTGCGCGCCTATCTTCTGTTCGGCCAGCTGATGGGAACGAACCTCACGGGCGCCGATCTCACCGACACGAACCTCGAGACGGTCAACATGACCGAGGCGGTGTTCACGAACGCCGTCCTCGTCGAGGCCTCGCTCATCAACAGTACGGCGTCCCGCGCCAATTTCGACGGCGCTGACATGACGGGCGCCAATCTCTCGCGCCTCAACGTCCGCGGCGGCTCGCTCCGCGGCGCCGACCTCACCGGCACGACGCTCACCAACGCCTCGCTCGGCGGCGCCGACCTCACGGGCGCGATCCTTCGGAACGCCATCGTCAAGCGCGCCGCCATCAGCGGCGCGAACTTCACCGACGCCGATCTCACCGGCGCCACCGTGACCGGCACCAACCTCGCCTCGGCGATCCTCTGCCGGACCATCCTCCCCGACGGCACGGTCGGCAACGCCGGCTGCCCTTAGCAGCAGCGGCCGGGCCGACGCCGTTCGAGGTCGATCCGCGGCGGTCCGATCCCCGGCCGCGCCCTCGCGATAAACGGTCGCAGTCCCTCGCCGCTGGCGCCGCTTGGTGTATGGTCGCGCCAGCACATGGAGCGCGTCCTCGGAGGGGGAGCGCGTGCACATCCGTTTTCGCAAGGCGCCGGACGGCGATCGTCCGGATGCGGGGTCCCGGCCGAGGCCGCCGACGCTGCAGCGGGTCACGTCCATTCGCTCCGGGGCGACGTTCACACCGGAGGAACCCGTGCTCAAGAGACTAGCCACTGCCGGCGTCGCTGCCGTCGGCCTTCTCGCCTTCACCGCTGCCCCGAACGCCCAGGAGATCATCCTCGGCGCGCCGCAGGACATCTTCCTCAACGTCACGACCGGTGCCGGCGGCATTCCGGTGCCGGACATGACCGAGATCGTCCTCAGCCTCGGCGGCTATTACCGCCTCAACCTCGTCTGCCCGGATGCGCAGAACGACGATACCGGCTTCCACTTCGAGATGCCGGAACTCCTCGCCAATTCGCATCTGCGCGTCGTGTCGGTGCAGGACATCGAAATCTACATGCAGGGCATGAGCTTCCGCGCCATCGAGTGCGACGAAGCCGGCGCCGCCCGCTTCTCGTTCCACCCGATGCGCCGCGGCGTCTACGAGATCTACATCCGCGACCACCTCGACCCGCCGCAGGCGGCGTACGTCCAGGTGGTCGTCGAGTAGCGACGGACCGTCATCCGGCCGGGCCCTTTCGGGTCCGGCCGTTCGTCATGCGTCAGGAGGTTCCATGACCCGTCCGCCGATGCTGGGCGCGCTTGCGCTCGCCGCTCTCCTTGCGCCGCCGCTCGCTGCTCCCGCCGCGGCGTTCGACGCGGCGCAACTGGCCGCCTTCCTCGCTGCGGGGGTGTGCGAACGCTGCGACCTCAGCGGCGCGGACCTTGCGGGGGTCGTGAGGCCCGAGGCCCGCCTCGCGAACACCCTCTTCAATGGTGCGAACCTTTCCGGCGCGCAGCTGCCTAATTCGAACATCCCGGTGGCGCAGTTCGTCGAGGCGAACCTGTCGGGGATCGTCCTCACCGGTTCCTATCTTCGCTCGGCGAACCTTTCCCGCGCCAACCTCACCGGCGCCGTGCTCGACGGCGTGACCTTCACGCAGGCGACCTTCAGCGGCGCCGACCTCACGGGCGCGAACCTGTCCGCGGCCGGTCTCACCCAGACGACGCTCAGCGGCGCCAACCTCACCGGCGCGGACCTTTCCGGCGCCAATCTCGAGCGCGCCAATCTCCGCAACGCCAACCTCGAGGGCGCGAACCTGTCCGGCGCGCGGCTCGCGAGCGTGGTGGTGAGCGGCGCCAATCTCCGCGGCGCCAATCTTTCCGGCGCGACCCTCGACCGGACGTCGCTGGACACCGCGACGCTGTGCCGGACGACGATGCCGGACGGCACCATCGCCAACCCGGCCTGCCCGTGAGCAGGCCGAAGGAATTTTCGATGAACCGCGTTTACGCAGGCCTCTCCGGCCTCTCGGCCGTGCTCCTCCTCGGTGCGCCGCCGCTCTTCGCCTTCGACGCCGCCGCGGTCCAGGCGACGCTCGCGACGAAGTCCTGCTACAGCTGCGATCTCACCGCGGCGGACTTTTCCGGGGCGGACCTCGCGGGCGTCTACCTCACCTATTCCAACCTCACGGGCGCGAACCTTTCGGGCGCCAATCTCGCGAACGGGTTCATCCAGCTCGCGGTGCTGACGGACGCCAACCTCGCCGGCGCCAACCTCGCCGATGCGACGCTCGAGGGAGCGACGTTGCGGGGTACGGATTTCTCGGGGGCGAACCTTGCCGGCGGCTCGTTCGTCAATGCCGCGCTCGGCGGCGCGACGCTCGACGGCGCGAACGCCGCGGGCGCCAATTTCAGCCGGGCCAACATGCGGAACGCGCTCGTCCGCGGCGCCGACCTTTCCGGCGCGAACATGTCGAGCACGGTCGCGAGCGGCGTCGATTTCTCGGGGGCGGACCTCACCGGCGCGACGCTCGACCGGACGAGCGTCACCGGCGCCAACTTCACCGATGCCGACCTCACCGGCGCGACGCTGACGGCGGTCAACCTCGCGTCGGCCATCGTATGCCGCACGCGGCTCCCCGACGGGACGCTCGCCAGCCCCAACTGCCCCTGACCGCAAGCCGGAGGAGACCGTCATGAACCGCCATGCCGCGGGCGTCTCGCTCGCCCTTCTCGTCGCCACCGCGCCGGCACTGGCCGCGAACCCGGCCGACATCGAACAGCTCGACACGACGATGCGCTGCCTCGATTGCGATCTCACCCGCATCGACCTTGCCGGCCGCGATCTCACGGGCGTCTATCTCACCTACGTCAACCTCGAAGGCGCAACGCTCGCCGGCGCCGACCTCACCAACGGCTATCTCCGCTTCGGCCGGCTGTCGGGCGTCGACTTCGCCGGGACGAACCTCACCAACACCAACCTCGAGAGCGCCAACCTCGCGGGCTCGAACCTTGCCGGCGCGATCCTCGTCGATGCCTCGCTCATCAACACCACCGCGGGCGACGCCATCTTCGACGGCGCCGCGATGGCGGGGGCGAACCTCACGCGGACGCTGCTCCGCGGCGCGTCGCTGAAGGAGGCGGACCTCACGGGTGCGAACTTCGCGAGCGCGGTGCTCAACGACGCCGACCTCAGCGGCGCGGTGCTGCGCGGCGCGCGGATCGACCGCAGCATCTTCTCCGGCGCCAATCTCACCGGCGCCGACCTCACCGGCGCCACGGTGACCAACACCGGCTTCGGCACGGCCATCCTCTGCCGCACGACGATGCCGGACGGAACGGCGTCGAACGCCAACTGCCCCTGAAGCGTCGGGCATCCGGCTTTGCCGGCGAAGGGCGCACTCGAGCGGCGGCGCGCGGCCCAGTGGATTGTCGTGCGGAAACCGCGTTTAGATGGCGGCCGGCACGTGGGGGGAGCGATGGACAGGACGGTGTTCGGCCCGGATGCGGCACGGGCGGTCGGGCTCGACGCGGCGCTCCGGGCGGGGCTCGCCCGGTCGCTCGAATATCTCGCCGAGACGACCGGCGGGCGCGACGGCGCGTGGGACGACGTCCTCGCGCGCATCGCCGCGGGACCGGTCTCGCCCTTCCTGTTCGGGAGCTATGCGACGTTCGTCGCGGCGCTGTCGCGGGGCGAGCGGCCGGCGCCGCACAAGGCGCTCCTCGTGCTGGCTTCGCGGCTTCCGGCGGCGACGGCGCCCATCGTCCTCCACGGCGGCGGCGTGCCGCCCGCGCTGTGGCCGGTGCTCGCGACGCTGTTCGACACCGACGCCGACCGGCCGTTCCGCGTGCGGCCGCCCGCCCCGGCGCACGCGGCGGCGGCGATGGGCGAGATCGAGACCGCGCTCGACGTCCTCCGCCGCCATGATCCCGTCTTCCACGACGACATCGTCGCGACGCAGCGGGTCATCGTCCTCGCCGAACCCGTGCGCGGGACGCATTCGTTCGGCGCCGCCTCGACCTTCTTCCTCTGGGGCCTGTCGATCTTCAACGCCGAGGCGCGGCGGGACGTCGTCGGGATGCTCGACGTGCTGGTGCACGAGAGCGGCCACCTTCTCCTCTTCGGCCTCGCCGGCGGCGAGGCGCTGGCCGAGAACGGCGCCGAAAAGCACCAGTCGCCGCTCCGCCGCGACCCGCGGCCGATCGAGGGCATCTTTCACGCCGCGTTCGTCGCCACGCGCGTGCATGCCGCGCTGACGCGGCTCCTCGCCTCACCCGGTCTCGACGGAACGATCGCGACTGGAGCGGCGAAGGAGCGGGACGCCAGCGGTACCGCCGGGCGGAAGGGGCTTGCGACGCTGAAAGCGCATGCGATTCCCACCGCGCGCGGCGGTGAGGTCATCGCCGCGCTGGAGGACTATTGGCGGACCGAGTCCTGACAGGGGTTGGTCGCTTCGGGGTATCGTCCTCCGGCCGACGAAATGACGCGGGGAACGGAGCGGGCGACAGTCGGAGCGTCCTCTCCCACTCGAGGCGTCCCCTCAAGGAGGGAGGACCCCTCCATGATCGCCGTGAACTGCAAGCGAGCCCGATCGGATCAGGGTGGGCAAGCGACAGCGGAAAAACGCGTCAGCCCTGGCGGGGCGTGACCGCGGCGAAGGCGTTGCGGAGGCGCGAGCGGATGCGGCCCGCGCGGGGGCCGGCGACGGCGCGAACCGCATAGGCGGCGGGCTCGGCCTCCTCGGGGCCGTACAGACGCTCGTACTCGACGAAATTGTCGAACGCCTCTCGGTTGCCGTCCCGGCTGAGGAAAGTTTCCACCGGCGTGCCCTCGGCGAGGACGACGTCGTGGGCTTCGAGCTCGATGTTGAAATAGTCGAGGACGGACAGATCGGCCGAGCGGTCGAGGACGACCGTACGGCCGTTCACGAGGCTCCCGGCGGGAACGAGCTTGCCGTCGAGCAGCAGCGCGTGCGCCTGCGACAGGTAGAGGTCACGGGCCGGAACGGCCGTGCCGAGAATCCCGCGCGAGAGACGCACCGGGAGGATGCCGGTGACCCAGGCGCGCCCCTCGGACCGGCGGAAACGCTGCCGCCCGATCCAGCGGATCGGCTTGGCCGCGCCCGAAACGGTGACCACGGCGTCGCCGATCGCGAGCTCCTCGACCGGACGGTCGCCGCCGGGCGTCCGCACGAGCGTGCCGCGGAGGAGACAGATGGCGCCGACCTTGGCGCCCACACGATCGGCCATGCCGTCGGCGCGGAAATCGATGCGCTCATCGGCCTTGCGGCCGGCAAAGCCGAGAAGTCGCGAATAGTCGATCACACGGCGTCTGGTCATTTCATCCCCCTGGATGGTCGCGAGGTGACGGTTGTTCTGGTGAAGGAACCCTGGCTGCGTGGCGTGACTGTCTCGATGGCGTTCCGAAGGCGGGAGCGGATGCGTTCCAGGCGGCCCTCGGCGGAAACGCCCGGCGCAGAAGCCGCCGGCGTGTACGCTTCGCCGCCGTAGAGCCGCTCGTACTCCACGAAATTGTCGAAGGCCTCGCGGTTGCCGTTGCGGCTGAGGAAGGTCTCGACCGGCGCGCCCTCGGCGAGGACGACGCCGTGGGCGTCGAGCTCGATGTTGAAGTAGTCGAGCGTCACGAGGTCGGTGGCGCGGTCGATGGTGATCGTCCGGCCGTTCAGGAGTTTCCCGGCCGGCACCAGACTGCCGCCGACGGCGACGGCATGCGCCTGCGAGAGGTAGAGGTCCCGCGTCGGGGCGTCACCGCCGAGGGCGCCGCGCGCGATACGGACCGGAAGCACGCGGCCGACCCAGGCGCGGCCCTCGGCGCGCCGGAAACGCTGGCGGCCGATCCACCTGACCCGCTTGGCCTCGCCAATGGCGGTAACGACGCCGTCGCCGATTGCGAGGTCTTCCACCGGGCATTCGCCGTCCGGCGTCCTGACGAGCGTGCCGCGGAGGAGGCAGACCACGGCCGGCTCGCTGCTGCTGCCCACCTTGGCGCCGACGCGCGGGGCCAGGCCGTCGGAACGGAAATCGACCCGCTCGACCGACGTCCGGTCACCGAAGCCCAGCAGCTTCGAATAATCGATCACAGGACGCCTGCTCACTGCATCACCCCCGCAAATGAGTCACGTTCCGCCGACAGTAACCGCGCGCCGGAACAGTGTAAACGACGATCCGGAGACGGGCCGGCTGCCGGAAAAAGGCGTCAGACGCCGCGCGGCCAGGCGAACGCGATCTTGCCGAGGACGGTGCGGCCGAACTGTTCCGTCGAGCGCGCGACGCGGCGGCCGCCGGCGTTCCGGTAGAAGCGGCAGGCCGGATCGTTGTCGGCGAGAGCCCAGACGACGGTGGAATCGAAACCGAGCCGGGCGAGTTCGCGCCGCGCGGCGAGGAAGAGCCGGGTGCCGAGGCCGACGCCCTGGTATTCGGGCAGGAGGTAGAGCTCGTAGACCTCGCCCTTCTGCGCGAGGTCGCGGGCGCGGTTCGGCCCGAAGGTCGCGTAGCCGGCGATCGTGCCGCCGACTTCGAGGACGAGGATCGCCGTGCCTCGCCGGATCGCGCGGTTCCACCAGCGCGGGCCGCGGCGCGCGATCATCCGCGCCAGCTCCTGCGACGGGATGAGCCCCTCATAGGCGTTCCGCCACGACGAATCGTGCACGGCCGTTATGCCCTCCACATCGGAGGATTCAGCCTTGCGGACGCCGATCGCGAGGGTGCTCATGCGAGGAAGATTAGGACGCAGCTTTCGAACGGGGAAGACACAAGCGACGACTTGCCTGCAGATTCTGGGCTGGGTGTTGCAGCCGTGAGCGGTGGACAGCCTCGACGCGCGCGCAACGCTGCCCGCGCTGGCTTTCCGCGGCCCGTCGCACCATATTCCGCGCGCAGCCAGGGAGAGCGTCTTGAGCGCGCCTGTCACCTACCGGAAGATGAACGGAGCGGGGAACGAGATCCTCGTGGTGGACCTCCGCCGCGTTCCCGACCGGCTGTCCGCCGACGACGTCCGCGCCATCGCCGCCGGGCCGGCGACGGGCTTCGACCAGCTGATGGCGCTCCTGCCCACGCGGACGGACGGCGTCGACGCGCGGGTCCGCATCTTCAACCGCGACGGCAGCATCGCCGGGACGTGCGGCAACGGCGCCCGCTGCATCGCCGCCGTGGTGATGGACGAGACCGGCCGCGCCGAATCCGTGTTCGAGACCGACGCCGGCCTCCTCCTCGCCCGCCGCGCCGAGGGCGGCCGCATCACCGTCGACATGGGCGCGCCGCGCTTCCGCTGGGACGAGATCCCGCTCGCCGAGCCGTTCCCCGACACCCGCGCGATCGAGCTCCAGATCGGCCCGATCGACGCGCCGATCCTCCACAGTCCGAGCGTCGTCTCGATGGGCAATCCCCACGCGATTTTCTGGGTCGACGACGCCGACGCGTTCGACCTCGAGCGGCTCGGGCCGCTCCTCGAGAACCACCCGATGTTTCCCGAGCGGGCCAACATCTCGCTCGCCGAGGTGACCGGCAAGGACGCGATCAAGCTCCGCGTCTGGGAACGCGGCGCGGGCATCACGCTCGCCTGCGGCTCCGCCGCCTGCGCGACGGCGGTCGCCGCCGCACGCACGGGACGGACGGGGCGGTCGGTTGCCGTGACGCTGCCGGGCGGAACCCTCGACATCCTGTGGCGCGAGAGCGACGGGCACGTCCTGATGACCGGCCCGTGGGAACTCGAAAGCACCGGCGAACTCACGCTGCCCGCCACCGCGGCGTGAGGCTCTGTAGTCGGATAATGCCTAATAGGTGAGGCTGAGCCGCACGAACGGTCCGTGGATGAGCTTGTCCGGGCTCACGGCGACGAAGACGTCGTTCGTCTCCACCTCGGTTGCCTGCCGGAGGCCCCACCATTGCTGGGCCCGGTAGCCGAAGGCGAGCGCGAAATTCTCCGACGGATTCCATGCAAGGCCGAGCTGGCCTTCGACGTTGAAGGCCATCCTGAACCCGCTGGCGTCGACCGGGCCGCCGATGAGATCGAGGGCGACATTGGCCACGCCGAACAGGGCCGAGGCCGAGACGTCGGCGACCAGGGAGAACCTGGAGGCCCCGAGGCGAACGTCTGCATTCATGCCGGCGCGCGGGCCGACCAGCCACGCGGTGGCGAACGAGTGCGCCTCGTCGAAACCGAGGCCGTACTGGTAGAGGTCGAGGGCATCCATCCCGTGCAGGGCACGGAACCCGGCGAAGAACCGGGTGCGGATGTCGCCTCCCGGATGGAAGCCGACGTCGACGTCGAGCGTCTGGAACCGCATCGTCGACAGGAGCTCGGTCTCGACGTCCTCGGCATAGCCGCTGAGCCACGTGCCGGTGACGGCCGCCTGGACGCCGATGTTGGAGGGGAACATGCGCCTCACCGCGGCGCCGAGATAGAAGCCGCGATTGCTCGCGGCGTCGCCGAACTTGTCGTCGGTAGCGAACTCGATGCCGAACGGGCTGAACACCGGCCCGCCTTCGACCTGGATCAGCGTATCGGGCGCGAGGACGACGGGCGCGACCGCCGGCGCGGCGGGAACGACGACGGGGCTGACGTCCGCGGCGGTCGCCGCCGAGGCGGCGGCAACGACGGGCAGGACGAACAGAGGCAGTTTCCGGAGAGACATTTCCGCCCTCGACTTCAATGGCTTCGTAGCCGATGAGTCCCCTCCGGGCAGTGTTGCCTGAATCGGCCCCTGGTGCAACGGAGGAGGGTGCCGGTCCGGCAAACGTCGGGTCCGTCAGCAGGGGCACAGCGCAAGTGGCCGGCAGAAACGAGTTCCGCACCCTGCCGCCGACCCTCGAATCCTTCGGGGTCGCGATCGAGTTCCTCTCGCGACACGCGCCGTTCACCACGTCGGAGGTGGGCCCGTTCGCGCGGGCAGTGCGGCGCCAGATTCTCCACGGCGAGCACGTCGTCGCCTTCGACGGCGAGACGCTCAACGGCTACGCCGGCTGGCTGCCGACGACGAAGCGCGCGGCGGAGCGCTGGCTCGACGGCGGCGGGGAGCTCCGGTCGGCGGAGGTCGGACGCGACGCGGA
Organism: Bauldia sp.; assembly: GCA_020849325.1. Lineage (GTDB taxonomy): Bacteria > Pseudomonadota > Alphaproteobacteria > Rhizobiales > Kaistiaceae > JADLGL01. The sequence goes on from JADLGL010000024.1 coordinate 15,614, forward strand.
CGCGGTGGCGCTGACGACGGTCGCGGTCGAAGACCCGAAGGTCGTGCTCGGGCTGATCCGCGCGTGCCGTGACCTCAATCGCAACCTTCGCGTCTACTTCAAGCGCAGCTACACCGACGGCGAGAAGTCGCCGCGGAAGTCGGCCGTGCTCAACCGCGCAGCCGAGGCGGCGCGCGCGCCGACCGTCGCCGCGCGTCGGCCGGCGATCGCCGACGATCCCTGCGGGACGCTGTTCGCCCTCGCGGAGAGCGCGCCGGGGGTGACGCGACGGATCCCGGTGGGGGAGGGTTCGGTCGTCGTCGTCCAGTCGCCGGAGGCTGCCGCACGGGTTCTCGTCGCCAATGGCGCCAACTACACCAAGAACTTCTCCTCGTTCACGCCGCTCTTCGGCGCCAGCCGGCTGACGCTCGACGGCGACCGGTGGCGGCGGTCGCAGCGGCTGACGCAGCCCTTCATCGCGCCGCACGACGTACCGCGTGCGGAGGCGATCCTCGTCGAGCGTTACGCCGATTTCGCCGAGCGGCTCCCTGCGGCCGCGGGACGAGGCGTCGCGATCGATGCGCTGATCGACCGCGCGGCGATCGACGTTCTGATGGCGCTCGCCTTTTCGACGGACGGCGCCGCCCTCGGCGAGGGTTTTTCGGCGGATATCCGCACGGTCATCCGTTTCTGCACGAGCCGGGCGTTCGACCTGCCGGGGGTCACTCCCGCGCCGATCGACGCGGCGGGGGCCGAGCGGGCGGCGCAACGAATCAGGGCCGCGGTGGAGGGGCTGGTGCGCCGGCGGCGCGCGGACCCCGCCGCGCCGCCGGACGCGCTTGCGACGCTGATCGAGGCCGCCGACCGCTTCGCGGCGACGCCCGGCGCCGAGCCGCTCGATCTCGACGGCGAGATCGTGACGCTGATCGTCGCCGGTTCCGACACGACCTCGGCAGCGCTCGGCTGGGCGTTCTCGATCCTCGCGGAGCACCGCGAGTTCCAGGAGCACCTCCGTGGCGAAATCCTCGAAGCGATCGGCGACCGGCGGCCCGTGCTCGACGACATCGACAGGGTGCCGTCGCTGAAACCGTTCATAGACGAGACGCTGCGCATGTTTCCGCCGGTGCCGATCCTGTCGCGCTTCGCCGTCGCCGCGGACACGCTCGACGGGGAGGCGATCGCGCCGGACGACCGCGTGCTCGTCTCGGTGATCGGGCTGCACCAGAATCCCGCCGCGTGGGAGGCGCCGCGCGAGTTCCGGCTCGATCGCCACGAGGGTGGGCCGCAATCCCGGCCGGACCGGCGCTCGGTGTTCCTGCCGTTCAGCGCCGGTCCGCGGATTTGCGGCGGCGCGCGGTTCGCGCAGATGGAAATGGGCCTCGCGCTGGTGCTGGTGCTGCAGCGCTGCCGCCTCGACCTGCCGGCGCCGCTTCCGCTCGCTTTCGAGTGGGGCGCCAGCATGCGCCGCCGCGGCGGCCAGGTGCTGCGGGCCGTCGCGCTGTGACGGCCTTGCCGCGGCTCGTCAGGCACACGATCGCGGCGTTTCTGGTCGCCTGTCTCGTGGCCGCGCCTGCCCTCGCCCTCCCGGCGATCGAGGCTCTGCCCGCCCCGCCGGCACCCGGCAGCGCTGCCGAAGCGACGGATCGGGCCGCGATGACGTTCTCCTACTCAGCCGAGCGGATCGCCGAGGCGCGCCGCGACCGGTCGCTCGATCCGTTCACGGCCTTCGGCCCGATCCTCGGCGACGCGTTCGCTGCCGATGCGCTGCCGGCGACCCGGCGCATCCTCGGGGCGGTCCAGGCGGCGGTGAGCCGTGTCATGGTCGCGGCAAAGGGCATCCATCCCCGGACCCGGCCATACGCCGTCGACGAGGCCTTCCTTCGCTGTCCGGGTCGGCTGTTCCTCGTGGCGCAGCGCTCGTACCCTTCGGGGCACGCCGCGACCGGGGAGGCGTGGGCGGTCGTGCTCGCGGCGCTCCTGCCGCAGCACGCGGCGGCCATCCTCGCGCGCGGGGCGGACTACGGGACGAGCCGCGTCGTCTGCGGCTTCCACTGGCCGAGCGACGTCGCGGCGGGCCAGGCGATCGGGGCGGCGGTGGCGGCGGAACTGCTGGCCGATCCCGCCTTCGCCCGGCTCATCGCGAAGGCATCCGAAGAGCTGGCGCCGCTGCGTTAGAGCATGATCCGAAGAAGTGGCCGCCGGTTCTTCGAAGAAGATCATGCTCCATCAAGGGATGGAGCGACGAGCGTGATCCGACTTCAACGGATCACGCTCTGGTGGATTTCCGCATTCGGACGATTCCGAGCTGGCCGTCGCCCGGCCACTGCACTCCCGCCTGTTCGGTGGTTCCGGGAACGATCCGAATGCGTCGAACGACTGGAGCGTGCTTCAGGCGCGCTTCGGGCTGATGTTGAACATCCAGCTCGTGCCGAACCTGTCGATCACCATCCCGAAACTGTCGCCCCATGGTGCCTTGTCGAGCGGCAGCGTGATGTTGCCGCCGGCGGTGAGTCCGGCCCACCAGCCGTGAAGCGCGGCCTCGTCGTCGCCCGACAGCGAGATCGCGTAGTTGGTGCCGGGCGTGTAGGGCATGTCCTTCGGCACGTCGGAGCCCATCAGGATGAAGCCGTTCGGCGTCTCGAGCTGGCCGTGCATGATCTTGTCGGCCTCCGACGGGTCGTGTGGCATGCCGCCCTGGCCGAACGTGCTCAGCGTCAGCTCGCCGCCGAAGACGGTCCTGTAGAACTCCATCGCCGCGCGCGCGTTGTCGCGGAAGCTGAGATAGGGGTTGAGGCGCGATGCCATCGGGATATCTCCTTGGTTCTCGGGCCCGGCGACGGCCCCGCCGCATGCCGTGTCGGAAGGAAAGACAGTGCGCGGCGTGCGGTCAAGCGCGGCGCGGCAGACGGTTCGCTATCGGCGGTCCTCCTTCCGATCCAGGGGGCCGGCGTTCCTGGTGTTCGGGTTGGCGGAAGCGAGGCAGTGATGGGCGGCAGGGACAGACCGAAGATCGTGATCCTCGGAGCGGGGTTCGGCGGGCTCGAACTCGCGACGCTCCTTTCCGGGGCGTTCGGCGAGGCGGTGGACGTCACGCTGATCGAGAAGGGCGACAGTTTCGTCTTCGGCTATTCGAAGCTCGACGTGATGTTCGGGCGTGCCTCGGCTGAGGAGGTGCGGATTCCCTATGCGCCGTTCCGGAAGCCGGGCGTCCGGCTTCTTCGGCGCGCGGTGACCGCGATCGACCCGGCGGCGCGAATCGTCACCACCGATGACGGCGTGTTCGAGGCGGACTTCCTCGTGGTGGCGCTCGGGGCCGACTACGACCTCGACGCGACGCCGGGAATGGCGGCGGCCGGCGAATTCTACTCCGTCGCCGGCGCCGAGCGGATGCGGGCCGCCCTTTCCGGGTTCAGCCAAGGCAGGGCGCTCGTCGGCGTCGCCGACGCGCCGTACAAATGCCCGCCGGCACCCAGCGAATGCGCGCTGATGCTGCACGATCATCTCGTCGCGCGCGGTGTTCGCGCGGCATGCGAGATCGAGCTCGTCCTGCCCCTTCCGACGCCGATACCGCCGGCGCCGGAGACGTCGAAGGCGATCCTCGCCGCCTTCGCCGAACGCGGGATCGTCTTCACCGGCGGACGGCGCGTCGCGTCGGTCGACAACGCGCGGAAGGTGGCTCGCCTCGACGACGGCAGCGAGCGGGCGTTCGACCTGTTCCTGGGCGTGCCGAAACACCGCGTGCCGGCGGTGGTCGAGGCGGCGGGGCTGGCGGAGAACGGATGGATTCCGGTCGATCCGCGCACGCTGCGGACGCGGTTCGCCAATGTCTTCGCCATCGGTGACGGCGCGAACACCGGGACGCCGAAGGCAGGCGTCTTCGCCGAGGGCGCGGCGCGGGCGGTGGCGGCGACGATCATCGCCGGCATTCGCGGCGTGGACGACGACGCCCGCTACGACGGCACGGGCACCTGCTACATCGAGTTCGGCAGCGGGCGGATCGGGAAGGTCGAGGTCGATTTCTTCTCCGGCCCGAAGCCGACCGGCCGCCACCACGAGCCGTCGCCGGCGCTCCGCGCCGAGAAGGCCGCATTCGGCACCTCGCGGCGGCAGCGCTGGTTCGCCCTGCCGGACTAGATCAGGCCGGTGAGGATGCCGATGCCGGTGACGCCGACGACGGCGCCTGCGGCGCGGGTGACGGCGGCGCCGTTCCGGTCGGCGAGGCGGCCGATGAGGAAGCCCGCGGCGATGCCGGCGAGGTGGAGAAGCGCGGTGCCGAGCACAAAGCCGAGCCCGTAGGCGAGACCGCCGGCATCGCCCGGCATTTCGACGCCGTGGGCGTGGCCGTGGAAGACCGCGAACAGGCCGACGAGGCCGATCGTCGCCGCCAGCTTCGCCCGCATGCCGAGGGCCACGACGGCGCCGAGGACGACCACCGAAAGAGCGATGCCGGTCTCGACGAACGGAATTGCGGCGCCGGCGACGCCGAGGACGCCGCCGAGCGCCATCGCGGCGACGAAAGTCGCGGGCAGGAGCCACAGGGCGCGGCCGCCGAGCTGCCAGGCGAGGACGCCGACCATCACCATCGCGAGGACGTGGTCGAGTCCGGTGACGGGATGGGCGAAGCCGTATGCCAGGCCGGTGGCGTCGAAATGGCCGGGATGCGCGAAAGCGGCCGACGGCGGGAGGACGAGCGCGAGCGCAAGGCCAGCGCGGCGGAACGAGGCGACGGACATCGGGATCCTCCGGACGGACGACGGGACCGGCCCGTTCATCGCATCGGCTGCGTGTGCAGAGAAGACCCGAGTTTTCACGCCGATGCCGAAACGCTGGGCAGCGCCGTGATCGTGGCCATGACCGCCGGCCGGGCCGAGCCGTCGATGCCTCGCCGTGATCGCAGGCCCGCCGTGCGGGGTGTCCGCTACGCCTCGAGCGCCAGTGCGCTCGCGATCAGCGCCCTGGTGTAGTCGGCCTGCGGGCGTTCGAGGATGTCCGCCGCCGTGCCGTGCTCGACGACGAGGCCGTTCCGCAGCACGACGATCTCGTTGGCGAGGGCGCGGATGACCTTCAGGTCGTGGCTGATGAAGAGATAGGTGAGGTCGTGGGTCCGCTGGAAGGAGCGGAGGAGCTCCACCACCTGGACCTGCACCGACATGTCGAGCGCGGATGTCGGCTCGTCGAGGACGACGAAGCGCGGCTTCAGCACCATGGCCCTGGCTACGGCGATTCGCTGGCGCTGGCCGCCGGAGAATTCGTGGGGGTAGCGGAAGCGGGTGGCGGGATCGATGCCGACCTCGGTGAGCGCCGCCACGGCGCGCTGGTCGCGGGCCCGACGGTCGAGCTGCGGCTCGTGGACGTCGAGGCCTTCGGCGACGATGTCGGCCACCGTCATGCGCGGACTGAGCGAGCCGTACGGGTCCTGGAAGACGACCTGCATGTCGCGGCGGAGGGGCCGAATCTCGCGCCACGAGCGGTTGGTGAGGTCGCGGCCGAGGACGACGATGCGTCCCTCCGAGCGGATGAGGCGGAGGATCGCGAGGCCCAGCGTCGTCTTGCCGGATCCGGATTCGCCGACGATGCCGAGCGTCTCGCCGCGGCGGACCGCGAGCGTCACCCCGTCGAGGGCCTTGATGTAGCCCACGGTGCGGCGGAGGACGCCGCGCTTGATCGGGAACCAGACCTTGAGATCGTCGACGCTCGCGACGACCTCGGCGTCCGGCCGCAGCGGCGGCGGATCGATCTTCGGCTCGGCCGCGAGCAGCATCTTCGTGTAGGCATGCTGCGGCGCGGCGAAGACGTCGCGCGTGACGCCCTGCTCGACGATCTCGCCCTTCTGCATGATCGCGACGCGGTTGCTGAACTTCCGCACCACCGCGAGGTCGTGCGTGATGAACAGCATCGCCATTCCGAGCTCGCGCGAAAGGCCGGCGAGAAGGTTCAGGATCTGCGCCTGCACCGTCACGTCGACGGCCGTCGTCGGCTCGTCGGCGATGAGGAGGTCCGGGCCGTTCGCGAGCGCCATGGCGATCATCACGCGCTGGCGCTGGCCGCCGGACAGCTGGTGCGGGAACGAGGCGAGCCGGTGCTCGGCGTCTGATATGCCGACCTTCTGGAGGAGGTCGATGACGCGGCGGCGGACTTCCGCGTCGCCGAGGCCCTGGTGGATGCGAAGCGTCTCGCCGACCTGCCGCTCGACCGTGTGAAGCGGGTTCAGCGACGTCATCGGCTCCTGGAAGATCATCCCGATCCGGCCGCCCCGCACTTTCCGGAGCTCGTCGTCGGGGATCGTGAGGAGGTCCGTGCCGCGGTAGAGGATGCGCCCCGACGCATGGAACGCGGGCGGGTAGGGGAGGAGGCGGAGGACCGAATGCGCCGTCACCGACTTGCCGGAGCCGGATTCACCGACGAGGGCGAGCGTCTCGCCCGGCGCGATGTGGAACGAGACGTGCTTCACCGCCTCGATGACGGTCTCGCCATAGCGGAAGCCGACCGAGAGGTCTTCGACGGCGAGGAGGGGCTCTTTTGCGGTGTCGGCCACGATGGTGTCAGGCCGGCGCCGAGGAGGCGAAATTCTTGCGCGGATCGAACGCCTCGCGGACGCCCTCGCCGACGAAGACGAGGAGCGTCACGAGGATCGCCGTCGTGAAGAAGCCGGTGAGGCCGAGCCAGATCGCGAACGGATTGTCCTTGGCCTGGTTCAGCACCTCGCCGAGCGAGGCCGAGCCGGGCGGCAGGCCGTAGCCGAGGAAGTCGAGCGCGGCGAGCGTGCCGATCGAGCCGTTGAGGATGAACGGCATGATGGTCAGCGACGCCACCATCGCGTTCGGCAGGAGGTGGCGGAACATGATGCGCCAGTTCGAGACGCCGAGCGCCCGCGCGGCACTGACGTATTCGAAATTGCGCGCCCGCAGGAACTCGACGCGGATCAGGCCGACGAGCGCGGTCCACGAGAAGACGAGGAGGATGAGCAGGAGGACCCAGAACGACGGCACGAAGATCGTGAAGATGATGATGATGACGTAAAGCGTCGGTATCGAGCCCCAGACCTCGAGGAAGCGCTGGAACAGGAGGTCGATCCAGCCGCCGAAATAGCCCTGCACGGCGCCGACGATGATGCCGATGACCGACGCGCCGATCATCAGAAGGACGCCGAACACCACCGAGATGCGAAAACCGTAGATGGCGCGGGCGAGGACGTCGCGGCCCTGATCGTCGGTACCCAGCCAATGGTAGTTGCCGACGGTGCAGTTCGGGTCGTCGAGACCGAGGGGATATTTCGCGCAGAACTCCGCCCGCGCCATCGTCCACGACGGCGGCGCCGGCGCGGGCACGGAGAGGTTCTTGTCGAAGGTGCGGAAGGAGTAGCGGATCGGCGTCCACACCATCCAGCCGTTCGCCTCGATCTCGCGCTGGATGTAGGGGTCGCGAAAGTCGGTCGTCGCAAGGAAGCCGCCGAAGGTCGATTCCGGATAGTCGACCAGCACGGGGAACAGGAGCTCGCCCTTGTACGAGATCACGATCGGACGGTCGTTGACGATGAACTCGGCAAAGAGCGTGAAGATGAAGAGGATGCCGAAGATCCACAGCGACCAGTAGCCCCGGCGATGGGCCCGGAAGGCGCGCCAGCGGCGCTGGTTGAGCGGCGACAGGAACCGGCGCGGGGGGGCTGCGACGGGAATTGCGGCCGGGGTCGTGTCGACGACGGTCACGTCACGCTTTCCGGGCCGCGAAGTCGATGCGCGGATCGACCCAGGTGTAGGCGATGTCGGACAGGATCCCCAGCACGAGGCCCATCAGGCCGAAGACGTAGAGCGTTCCGAACAGCACCGGATAGTCGCGCGTGACCGCGGACGTGTAACCGAGGAGGCCGAGGCCATCGAGATTGAAGATGACCTCGATCAGGAGCGAGCCGGCAAAGAAGATGCCGATGAACGCTCCCGGGAAGCCGGCGATGATCAGCAGCATCGCATTGCGGAAGACGTGGCCGTAGAGGACGCGGCGCTCGGTCAGGCCCTTCGCGCGTGCCGTGGTGACGTACTGTTTCCGGATCTCGTCGAGGAAGAGGTTCTTCACCAGCAGCGTCGAGAGGGCGAAGCCGCCGATGGCGAGCGCCGTCACCGGCAGCACGAGGTGCCAGAGATAGTCGAGAATCTTGCCGTACCATGGCAGCAGTTCCCACCCCGGCGAGGTGAGGAAGCGGAGCGGGAAAATGTTGAGGAACGATCCGCCGGCGAAAAGGACGATCAGGAGGATCGCGAAGAGGAATCCAGGGATGGCGTAGCCGATGATGACGACGACGCTCGTCCAGGTATCGAAGCGCGTCCCGTCCTTCACGGCCTTCCGGATGCCGAGCGGGATCGAGATGCCGTAGCCGAGGATGAACATCCACACGCCGAGCGAGATCGATACCGGCAGCTTCTCCGCGACGAGCTCGAACACGCCGATCTGACGGTAGAAGCTCTCGCCGAAATCGAAGCGGAGATAGTCGCCCATCATCATGAAGAAGCGCTCGGTCGCCGGGCGGTCGAAGCCGTACTGTTTCTCCAGCTTCTCGATCATCTCGGGCGTCATGCCCTGCGCGCCGCGATAGATGGCGCGAGGGTCGATCTCGGTCGCGACGCCGGCCCGTTCCTGACCGGCGATCTGCCCGAGTTCGCCTTCCCCGCCGGTGGTGCGCGCCGTGGCCTCGACCTCGGTGCCTTCGGCCCGCGCGATGCGCTGGTCGACCGGGCCGCCGGGGGCGAACTGGATGATGAAGAAATTCACCACCATGACCCCGAACAGCGTCGGGATCGCGAGGAGGAGCCGTCGGATGATGTAGGCCGTCATTCCAGCCTACCCTCGCGGGCGGAGCGACGGCGACCGCTATTGGTCAAAAGCTGTCGGACCTCGTGGTCCGGACCGCCACCGGCAGTCCCGGAGGGGTGGGCGCCGCCCGGCGGACCGGGCGGCGGCGATGCTTGCCGCGCTACCGCGGGATCGGCCCGACGGCGGCGGCCTTGGCCTCGTCCCACCACCAGATGGTCGGGAAGCCGTAGGAGTAGGCCGGCATCACCTCGGGGCGGGAATAGCGGTCCCACCGCGCGGTGCGCAGGGCGTTGAAGTCCCAGCCGGGGCTGAGGAAGTAGTTCCAGCTCAGCACGCGGTCGAGGGCACGGGTCGCGGCCTCGAGCTCCGCGCGGTCCGGCGCGTTGATGATCATCTCGATCAGCGCGTCGATGGCGGGGTCGGCGATGCCGGCGAAGTTGCGCGAGGCGTCGACATTGGCGGACTGGCTGCCGAAGAACGCCACCAGTTCGTTGCCGGGCGAGAGGCTCTGGCTCCAGCCCTGGTAGATGATGTCGAAGTCGCGGCTCCGGACGCGGTTGGTGTACTGCGCCGAGTCGACCGTGCGGATCTGGAACTGGATGCCGATCTTGGCGAGTTCCTCCTGGTAGCGGAGCGCCTGCGCCTCGAGCGTCGGCTGCGAGTTCAGCCATTCCACGACGAGCGGCTCGCCGGTCGCGACGTTGACGAGCCGCGTGCCGCGGAGCTCGAAGCCGGCCTCGGTGAGGAGCGCGAGTGCCTGGCGAAGGTTTTCCCGCAGCGCCTCGGGCGTGTCGTTGACCGGGTTGGTGTAGTCGGCCGTGAACACCTCCGGCGGGACGATGTCGCGAAGGCCCTCGAGAATCTCCAGCTCGCGGCCCTGCGGCAGCCCGTCGGCTTCGAGATCGATGCCCTCGAAGTAGCTGTTGGGCCGATAGTACTGGTCGTAGAAGAGGTCGCGGTTCACCGTCTCGAACGGATAGGCGAGCGTGAACGCCTTCCGGACGCGGATGTCGTCGAACGGTGCGCGGCGGAGGTTGAAGACGTAGCCGAGCATGTTGCCGCTGATCACCTGCGGCTCGTAGCGCTCCATGATGATGCGCCCGTCGGCGACGGCCGGGAAGTTGTACTCGTTCACCCAGCGGCGGGAGATGTACTCGTCCCAGATGTCGATCTGGTCGGCCTTGAAGGCCTCGAACATCACCGTCTCGTCGAGGAAATACTCGTAGCGGATGACGTCGATGTTGTTCTGCCCGACGTTCACGTTGAGGTCCGCCCCCCAGTAGTCCGGCACGCGCTCATAGGTGATCGACCGGCCGGGGTCGACGGCGGCGATGCGATACGGGCCGGAGCCGAGCGGCGGCTCGAGCGTCGGGGCGTTGAAGACGCGTGGATTGCCCGCGGCGTCGGTGCCCGTCCAGTAGTGCTTCGGCAGGATGGAGAGCTGGCCCATGATGATCGGGAGCTCGCGGTTTTCCGTGCCGGCGAAAGTGAAGGTCACCTCGCGCTCGCCGGTCTGCGTCGCCGAGACGACCTCGGCGTAGTAGTCGGCGATGAAGGGGTTTTCGGCCTTCAGCGTGTCGAAGGTCCAGATCACGTCCTCGACCGTGATCGGGACGCCGTCATGCCAGCGCGCCTCGGGGCGGAGGCGGAAGGTGACAGAGGAATTGTCGGGGGCGATGCGCATCGCCTCGGCGAGGAGGCCGTATTGCGACAGCGCCTCGTCGGCGGACGACGTCATCAGCGTGTCGTAGAGGATGCCGAGACCGGCCGCGGCGGCGCCATCGGGCGTGTTGCCGTTGAGGGTATCGAAGTCGCCGCGCGTGCCGAGGCGGACGATGCCGCCGGTGGGCGCATCGGGGTTGACGTAGTCGAAATGCGCGAACCCCTCGGGGTATTTGAGCTGGCCGAACTGGCTGATGCCGTATAGCCAGCCGCCGTCGTCCTGCGCCGTGGCCCCGAATGCAGCGAGGGCAACGCCCGCCGCCGCGACGATCCCGAACAAGCCTCTGCGTGCCATTCGCCTCACCTCCCGCAGCATCGGCCGCCCGGAAGCCCTCGCCAGCACCTGCCTCGGGCGCCTGCGAAGTCTTCCGTCAACCGCCGACGCCGACCTTACAGGGGGTGGGGCCGGATGTCAGCCGCGATGCGGCGGTCCGGCGCCGGCAGCGCGGGCGCGCACGTCCAGAACGGAGCTAAGCGCCTTCCCGCTCTCGGCGACGCTTCCGGCGCCGCGCGGTTGGAGGGCCGGAGCAATGACCTGACGAAACGGCCGCCGGTTCTACGGAGGAAGGAAGGCGTTCGAGGCCGCTCTGAGCCGGAGCTACGCCGATCAGCCGGTCAGAAACGAGCCAGTGGCGAGTTCGTCGATCCCGTCCGGGGTGCGGAGGAGGAAGAGGGCGTCCATCCGGTGCCGGATGGCGAATGCGGGACCGTGGCTCTCGCCCATCACCAGGAGGGCCGTCGCCCAGGCGTCGGCCTGCATGCACTCCTGCGCGATCACCGTGACCGAGGCGAGCCGGTTCTCGACCGGCCGGGCGGTAGCGGGATCGATGGTGTGGGAAAGCGTCCGCCCCGCCAAGGAGACGGCGTGGCGATAGTCGCCGGAGGTCGCGATCGCACCGTCCACGAGTGCCACCACGCCGGCGGCGCCGCGGGTGCTGCGGTCGGGGCGCTCGATGCCGACGGCCCACGCGGTTCCGTCGGGCTTGCCGCCGCGGGCCCTGACCTCGCCGTCGATCGACACGAGGTAGTTTTCGACGCCGTGGCGGTCGAGCGCCCGGCCGAGCTCGTCGACGCCGAACCCCTTCGCAATGCCGGAAAGATCGAGCCGGACGGGGGCGCGCTTCCGCATTCGCCTGCCGGCGTGGTCGAGCTCGATGCGTTCCGCCGCGGGCGCGAACGCTGCCGGGAGGATCGCGATCCGCGCGGGATCGGGGCTCGCCGCCGAGGCGCCGAAGCCGAACGCCTCGACCGCATCGCCGACGCCGATCTCGAACGCCCCGCCGGACGCCTCGCCGATGCCAAGAGCGGCCTCGACCACGGCGAAAAGGTTCGCCGGCACCCTGATCCATTTCCCCGGCGGCGCGGCGTTCACGCGGCTGAGGTCGGAGGCCGGCTTCCACGTCGACATCTCTCCGTCGACGCGATCGACGGCCGCCTGGAGGTCGCGCCGCACGGCGTCGATGTCGATGTCCTGCGGTGCGTGGAACACCGCGGCGTAGCGCGTCCCCATCGTCGGTCCGCTCAGCGTATGGCGCGCGGCGTCAGTAGACGTCTTCAAGGTACCGCCCTCCGGCTTTGAGCGCGCTGACGCTGGTGCCGAGCGGCGCCACGACCTCCTCGATCGCGGCCTTCACGCCGGCCGCCATGTCCTTGCCGCCGCACACCATGATCTGTGCGCCGCGGCGGACGAGGGCGCGCAGCGTCGCGGCATCCTCGCGGATGCGGTCCTGAACGTAGGCGCGGCCGGTGACGACCCGGGAGAAGGCGGTGACGAGCGCGGTCAGGCGGCGCTCGCGCTGGAGGCGCGCGAGCGCCGGGCCGTAGAGGAAATCCGAGCCCGGGTCGCGGCCACCCCAGTAGAGGTACATCGGGCGCTCGCGCCGGTTGCCGCCGATGAAGCCGATGAGCGGCGCGATGCCGGTGCCGGCGCCGATGAGGACCACGGGCGTCTTCCCGCGCGCTGGCCGGAAATCCGGGTTTCGCTTCACGAAGGCAGCGATCCGGTCGCCCGGTTCGAGGGCGTGCAGAAATTCCGAGCAGAGGCCGCCGGGCTGCTTCCGGACGCAGATCTCGACGATGCCGTCCCGCGCCGCCGAGGCGAGCGAATAATAGCGCGGCACGCTGGTGCCGGGGGCGACGATGCCGACGAGATCGCCGGGCTCGAAACGGCCGAGGCGCCCGAGTGCCCGGAGGGCCGAACGCTTCCCGGCGGTCGCGGGCGCGGCGAAGCGGAGAACGACGGTAGGGGCCTGCACGTCGGTGCCGTAGTCGGTGCGTTCGACAAGGACGAGGCCGGTCGTCCGCGGCTGTTCGGCCGTGTGGACGAGCGTGAGCGGTGTTCCGATGGCCTCGCCGATCGCTGTGCCCCAGCGCTCGAATGCATGCGACGACTGGCGGTCGATGGTCGCCATCGGCTCGAACGGCACCCAGCCCTTCGCCGCGAGCGCCGTTTCGATCTCCGTCGCGTAGGCGCAGAACTTCGGGAAGCTCCGGTCGCCGAAGCCGAGGACGGTGAATCCCGGCCGTCCGCCCTTCCAGCGCGCGAGGCGCGCGAGGAAGTGGCGGGCGGAGGACGGCGCGGCGCCATCGCCGTGGGTTGCAGTGAGCACGAACACATGTTCTGCGCGCGGGTAGGCGCGGGCGAGGCCGTTCATCGTCGCCATGTGGACCTTCCGGCCGGAAGCGACGAGCGCGGCATGGAGTGCGCCGGCGAAGCCCCAGGTCGTGTTGCCCTCGGTGCCGACGAGGATCACCGCATCGGCGCTACCGGGGCGGGCGTTGTCGCGGAGCCGCATCTGGCCGCGCCGGCGGCGGAGCCAGATGGCGATGCCGCTGACGGCCATCACCGGCACGGTCAGCGCCGCGAGGCCGAGGAGAAGGCCGAGCCACCACGCGCCCGCGCCGGTGTGGAGGAGGTAGATCGCCTCGTAGAGCCGCTGGCCAAAACCGTTGGGAATGAAGTCGAGGAGCGCACCGGTCGCCTGGTCGACGAAGCCGGTGCCGGCGGAGGTCGTGAGGGTGAACACGTCGCCGGTGTCGCCGGGATAGGGGAAGACGAGTTCGCGGAGTACCGTGAGCGGCGTCTCCTGCAGGCCGGCCAGCGCCGCGATGGCGGCAGGGGGGCCGCCGTCGACGCCGTCGGGGAACGGCAGGAACGCGGCCGAGCCGTCGCCGACGAAGCCGAGCGTGACGAGCGACATGTAGACACCGGTGATCGCCGACAGGACGAGGCCCGCCACCGCGGATCGCGCGAGGTTGACGTGGAGGCGCTGCGGCGAGGTTCCGCGGGCAAGGCCGAGGAAATGGCGCCAGCCGCCGAGGCGGCGCACCAGCATCACCATCCCCGACAGGGCGAGGATCGCGAGAGCCGCCGCGGCAAGGCCGGCGACGGTCCGGCCGCCGTCGCCCAGGAAGAGCGAGCGGTGGAGCTCGGTGAAGAAGCTGAAGAACCCGCCGGTGTCGTAGGCGCCGAGGACCGTCCCGGTCGCCGGGTCGATGGTGTAGGCTGCGGCCGATCCGTCGGCGGCCGTGACGTAGGCGATCACGTTGCCGGACGCGGTCCGGACGATGCGCTCGACCTCGCCGAGCGTCGTGGCGACGGTCGCGACGTCGGCGACCGTGAGGCTCGCCTGCCCGCTGGCGGCGGCCGCAGTCTCGACCGCGGGGTTCACCGCGAGCACCGCGCCGGTGACCGCCATGAAGCAGACGAGAACGGAGGCCGCGAGGGCGAACGCGGCGTGGATGCGGCGGAACATCGGGGCGGCTTCCGGCGAGAGCTACATGGCGACGGTGAGCGCGGCGACGTACCCGGTGCCGGTGAAGGTCTGGCCGGAACTCGACGTCGCGAGCGGGATCGCCGGCGTTGCCGCGAAGACGCTGCCGTGCTCGACGGCGCTGTCGACGCGGATCTGGTAGCCAGCGTCGATGAGCGCGTCGGCGATCTCGACGCTGACGGAGAACGTCCGGCCGCTGCCGACGCTCGCGCCGGTGATGCCGTCGAGGCGGCCGAGCGCCGACACGCCGCGCGCCCAGGTCCGGAGATCGCGGTAGTATCGCGCATTGGTGCCGCCGACGTAGAGCGTGCTCTGCAGCGTTCCGGCGGCATCGGTGACGTAGATCGCGATGTAGGCGGCGCGGCCCTGGTAGGTCGCCATCTGGCCGGAGAGGGTCACCGTCCTCGCCATCGCGACGGACGGGGCAAGGAGGGCCGTGGTCACGGCGAGGGCGGCGAGGAGCTTCTTCATGGTCGTCACACCTTTCGGGAGGGTGGCAACAGATGACCAGCCGAAGCTGACGCGACGCTGACGGCAAAGCATTTTCGGCTTCAGGCTCGCGTCAGCTTCTCCGGATAGCGTTCCCGGCCGTTTCCGAAGGGGCGGAAGATGCGCGTTCTACTGATCGAGGACGACCATGTGCTCGGCGCGGCGATCCGCGATCACGTCGCGTCGGCCGGCCACGGCGTCGACTGGATGAAGCGGCTCGACGAGGCGAGGCTCGCGCTCGACGCCGTCGGCTACGAGCTCG
Source organism: Bauldia sp. (assembly GCA_020849325.1). Taxonomy (GTDB): domain Bacteria; phylum Pseudomonadota; class Alphaproteobacteria; order Rhizobiales; family Kaistiaceae; genus JADLGL01. The sequence continues at coordinate 30,644 of JADLGL010000024.1, forward strand.
TGCTCCTCGACCTCAACCTTCCCGACGGGCGCGGCCTCGACCTTCTCCGGCGCCTTCGGGCCGCCGGCAACGGTGTCCCCGTCATCATCGTGACGGCGCAGGACCAGGTCGCGGTGCGGATCGAGGGGCTCAATTCGGGCGCCGACGACTACCTCGTGAAGCCGTTCGACCTCAGCGAGATGAGCGCCCGCGTCGTCGCAGTGGCACGGCGCTATGCCGGCAATCCCAACCCCGCGACGGTGATCGGCGACGTCTCGATCGACCTCGCGCGGAAAGCGGCGAAGGTCGGCGGCGAGAGTCTCACGCTCACGGCGCGCGAATGGGCGGTTCTCGAACGGCTCCTCCGCAACAGGGGGGCTCTCGTATCGAAGCGCGACCTCGAGGATTCGCTCTACGCCTTCGGCGCGGAGGTCGAGAGCAACGCGGTCGAGGTCTATGTGAGCCGGCTCCGGAAGAAGCTCGGTCGCGACTTCATCCAGACCTCGCGCGGCCTCGGCTACCAGATCGCGCCATGACGCGGCGGCGCTGGTCGATCGCCTGGCGGCTCGCGGTGGGTCTCTCCGCCGGCATGGCGATTCTGTGGATAGGCGCCGTGTGGATCGCCGCGACGATCATGCAGAACGAACTCAACGGCACGTTCGACGAAGTGTTGCGGCAGAGCGCCTTCCGCCTCCTGCCGCTCGCCCATGAACTCGCCGAGGGTGATCTCGAGCGGCGCGGCAACCGGGCCGAAATGCCGCCGGTCGGGGTGCTCGGCGAAGACGACGAGTATTTCACCTACTACGTCCGCGACCGCGACGGGGCGGTCGTCATCCGGGCCGAGGATGCGTTGGCCGATTTTCCCATCGCCGGCATTCCCGACGGCTTCTCGGAGGTCGGCGGGCGGCGCGTGTTCGCCGTCACCGATCCGCGGCTCGGCTACGGCATCGTCGTCGTCGAGCGCACGGACCACCGGTCGCGCGCCATCGCCACCGGCCTCGTCGCGCTCGCGTGGCCGCTCGCCGCGCTGGTGCCGCTGATGGCGTTCGGCATCTGGTACGCGATCCGGCTCGGCATGCGGCCGTTGCAGCAGCTCGGCAGCGACATCGGACGGCGCGACAGCCGCAATCTCGCGCCGCCGGAGGTCGACGGCCAGCCGGTCGAACTCGCGCCGATCGCGGATGCGGTGGCGAGCCTCCTCGGCCGCCTCGGCGCGGCGCTCGACGCGGAGCGGGCGTTCGCGGCCAGTAGCGCGCACGAACTTCGGACGCCCATCGCCGGCGCGCTCGCCCAGACCCAGCAACTCGCGATCGAACTCGCCGGAAAGCAGGGCGCGGCGCGCATCCGCGACATCGAGGCCGCCCTGAAGCACCTGTCGCAGCTGTCGGAAAAGCTCCTCCAGCTGGCACGGCTCGACGCCGGCTTCGCCCGCGCGGACGCCGCGGCCGACCTCATGCCGGCGCTCCGTCTCGTGATCCGGGATTTCGAGGCGAGTCCGGTGAGCGCCGGACGGGTACGGCTCGTCGTTCCCGCGGGCGCGGCGCTCGTGGCCCCGATCAATGTCGACGCCTTCGCCATCGCCGTCCGCAACCTCGTGCAGAATGCCCTCATCCATGGCACGGCGGGCGGTGCGGTGGTGGTGACGGTCGGGCCGGGAGCGGAGGTCCGCATCGCGAACGACGGGCCGGTCGTGTCGCCGGAGATTCTCGGCCGGCTGGCACAGCCATTCGTGCGCGGCGTCACCGCCGCCAGCGGCAGCGGCCTCGGCCTGTCGATCGTGCGCTCGATCCTCGACCAGATCGGCGGCCGGCTGGTGCTCCACTCCCCCGCGCCGGGGCACGAGGCTGGCTTCGAAGCGGCGATCACCCTCGGCCCGTTCGGCGGTCCGTCAGGCGCCTGAGCCAAAACTATCAGTCGTAGCCGAGCCGCTGGATCAGGGCGCGGCACCGGTCCTCAACGAGCACCATCTCGTCGGAGGTGAGGCCTGACTTGGCGTTCCGGTTGTCCTGCCGCTTCGGAATGCTCTGCCAGTTGCGCGCGGCGGGATCGAGGCCGAGTCGGACGTCGATGGCGCGGAGGACGCCGTGAATGTCGGCGACGAAATCCTCGTATGCAGTCTCCGCTTTGCGCGCCGGGTCGAGCGCCTCGAAGGCGTCGAGCTGGCGATTGACCACGAGCGCATACGAGGCGCAGAGGCGCTCGATCAGCGCCGGCCGCGTGAATTCCGTGCCGTCGACGACGTAGGCCGCGACCGTGCCGTCGGCCCTCCGGCGGACGCCGGAGCGCGGGTGGCGGTCGAGCTTGCCGGCAGTGTGGTCGATGAGGGAGCGGATGACCGAACGCGGGTCGCGGACGGTGCCCACGAACGCAGCGTCCGGAAACAGTCGGAGCAGCATGTCGATCCGAAGCGCGTTCATCGGCGATTTGTTGAGAAGGCGGGCGCCGGGACCGCCATGCGCCGCGGCATACATCGAACAGATGCCGGGGACGGAGCGGTAGTACGGCCCGTCCCAGCCCCCGTTCTGGTCACGGAGCGCATCGGTGTAGCCCTCCGGGTCGACCGACCATAGCGGGCGGCGCACGCGGTCGGCCTCCCAGGGATAGCCGGCGGGGTCCCACATCTCGTTCGCCTCCGACCAGTTCGCGAGCGCGGACGTCCGGGCGAGGAGGCGGGTCAGGACGCTCGTGCCGGAGCGGGTCATGCCGATCACGAACACCGGCCGCTGCGGCGGGTGAGCGGCGGCGAAAGCCGCGAACGACGCCTGCGCCGCCGGCGTATGACGCTCCCTGAACAGCGCCTCGAATTCCATGACGGCGACGGGCAAGCAGAACTCCGCGGCGTGAACGTCCTTCGGCATCGCGTAGGCGAACTCGCGGCCCGCGCGCAACCACATTGGCGCTGCCTGCCGTTCGTGGCATGACGGACGGCATGCTTCTCTATCTCTCGAACGGCAACATCCCGTCCCAGTGGGCGCACACCGTTCAGACGATGAAGATGAGCGAGGCCTATTCGCGCCGGCTCGGGCGGCCGCGGAAGAAAGGCGGGTTCGAGCTTCTCATCGCCTCCGACTGGCGGCACATGCTCCTGCCGGCCCGCAACCTCCGGAGATGGTACGGCCTCCGCGGTCGCGTGAACGTCCGCCGCGTTCCGATGGCGTGGAACCTCGAGAAGGACGTGTTCGAGCATGTGAACTGGCTCGAATGGGAGGATCGGGCGTTCGCTTACGCGCTGGCAAAGAAACCCGAGCTCATCGTCACCCGCTCCTACGCCATCGCGCAGCGGTGCCTCGAACGCAGCCTCGACCTCCTGTTCGAGACCCATGCCGGGCCCGGCCATGCCAAGCTCGGCGACCTCGCGCGGCTCGCCGCCTATCCCCGCTATCGCGGCCTCGTCACCACCACGGAGCCGCTACGCCAGCTCTACATCGAGCGCGGCGTTCCCGTCGACACCATCCTTGCCACGCCGAACGCGGTCGACCTCGGCCGCTTCGACGGCGCCGAGCGCGAGGCGCCGCGTATCCGTTCGGGCCTGCCGTTCCGGCGGAAAGCGCTTCTCGTCGCCTATTCCGGCGGTCTCCACGAGAAGAAGGGCATTCCCACGCTTCTCGACGCCGCGAACACAATTCCGGCGGCCGATTTCCTCATCGTCGGCGGCTGGCCCGCGGACGTCGCGCGCTGGCAGGCGGAGTATCCCGGCCGCGCCAACCTCCATTTTCACGGGTTCGTCGAAAACGCGGCCCTGCCTCCCTATCTCGCCGCGGCGGACGTCCTCGTATTGCCGGCGTCGGCTTCGGATCCCGACGCCGCGCACACGTCGCCCCTGAAACTCTTCGAATACATGGCGAGCGGCCGGCCGATCATTGCGAGCGCCGTGCCGGCGCTGGCCATGATGCTCACGCATGAAGTCGATGCGCTGCTCGTGCCGCCGGACGATCCCGCCGCGCTTGCGGCCGCCATCCGCCGGCTCGGCGAGGATCGGACGCTGGCGTCCCGGCTCGCCGAAAACGCTCGCGAGCGCGCGGAGGACTTCACCTGGGACAAGCGCGTCGAGACCATCCTCCGCCGCTTCGCGCCCGAATTTCTGGGCTGACGGGTGGCTGGTCCCGACCGTGGCGCCCGGGCAGGGCGGCCGTTCGTGGTCGAGGTGTTCGGCGTTGCCGGGGCCGGCAAGTCGACGTTGGCGCAAAACCTCGCCGGGCGCCTCGCCGCGCTCGGCCATGCGGCGGCCGACTCGCGGTCGACGCGGCGGACTTCGTATGGCCTCGCCGAGCGCGTGGCCGCGTTTGTCGGCGCCGCGCCGGAGTGTCTTCGCGCCGCCATTTTCGTCGTCGGACGCATCCTGCGGGCCGACCTGCCACCTTCGGCGCTGTCGCGTCTCGGCCCGGCCTTCCAGCATTCGCGGCAGTTGCGGCTCCTCGTCCGCGCGCAGGGCGCAAACGGTGTCGCGGTCCAGGAGCCGGGATGGCTGATGGATCTCCTCACGCAATACGTCCATGCGCGGCAGCCGCTCGGTCTCGACGTGGCCCGCCGCTATCTGGCGCGGGGGCCGGGATGTGACGCCGCCATCGTGCTCCGGGCCAGTCCGGAGGTCTCGCTCCGGCACATGCGGTCGCGAAAACGGGGGTTGCCGCAGTCTGTCCGCGCGTTCGGTGAGACCGAACTCGACGCCTTCCTCCGCCGGGGGGATGCTGCCGCGGCGACGGTCGCCGCGGCGTGCCGGGCGGCTGGCACGACGACGCTCGAGATCGACGTTGATGCGCTCGACGCCAAGGCAGTGCTGGAGAGCTGCCTCGGCTTCCTCCTCCCCCTCCTTCCGGAGCCGAGCAGGAGCTAGACGATACTGGCCTTCACCGGCCGGCCGAGCGGGGGCGGGCGAGGACCGCGACCGTCGTGCCCTGCCGCCGCGCCATCGCCGCCGCCGCCACCGCCGCGAAGGACGCGACGGCGTTGTCCAGCGCGAACGCCTCCGGGAGGAGGCTCGGTCTCGGCGTCCCGCGCGCGGCAGCGGGAAGGCCAGCGATCAGTCGCGCGAACTCGTCGGGCGAGGCAAAGAGGCGGATGCCGTCCGGCGCGGCGACGGCGAGCTCGCGGAGCGCGGGCAGGCCGGCCGGTCCGATCACCGGCGTGCCGCAGGCGAGCGCCTCGAGCGCGGCATTCGGCATGCCCTCCCAGAGCGACGCCATGAGGAAGGCGTCTGCCGCGCCGACGATTGCTGCGGGCCGATCGGTAAAACCGAGAAAGCTGACGCGGCCCGCGATGCCGAGCGTCCGGGCACGATCGGCCAGCGAGTGTCGCTCGGGGCCGTCGCCGAGCAGGGAGAGGTGCCAGTCGGACGTGACGCCCGCCAGCGCATCGAAGAGGCCGGCGACGTTCTTCTGTGCGACGAGGCGCCCGCTCGCGACAAGCTCCGTCGCGGCACGGCGGAGCGGGGCACTCCCGGCCATTTCGGCGCGGACGCGCCCGACATCCACCGGGTTCGGCACGATCGTCGTCAGGGCGGCGAGGCGACGCGAGAACCCGGTGAGTTCTGCCCGCATCGCCGCGGTCAGCGCCACGATCGCATCGGCATTGCGGTAGGCGAGGGCATGCGCCGCGGCCTGCCGCCGGGCCGCCTTCCCCCCGCCTCGCGCCACCATGTTCGACTGGCGGAGAAGAAGGGCCGTCCGTTTCGGCAGCAGCGGCCGGGCCGCCCCGAGGAGGAGGTTGACGTGCGGAAGCGTCGAAACCACGAGGTCGGGCCGCATTTGCCGCAGCCGGCGGAGGAGAGGCCAGGCGGCGCCCCGGAGCCGGGGTTTGCCGAGCACTTCGAGGGGGAGATCCGCGGGGACGGCTGCGGCAAGCGGGCCGTCACCCGAGAGCGCGATGAGCGACGTTCCAAAGCCATGGGAGCGGAGACCGTCCGCGAGCGTGATCGCGACGCGCTCCGCCCCGCCACCGGCGAAGGACGGCAGCACGAAGGCGATGTCAGCCAACGTGATCGAGTCCCGTCAGGAGCGGCTTGCCGGTACCGGCTGTGGCGAGCGAGGCATAGAGCTCGCGATACGCGCCGACATTGCGGTCGAACGAAAAGAGTTCGCGGATGCGCTGCCGGGCGAGCTCCGCCAGTGTCGTCCGGGCGGCCTGATCGAGGCCGAGACCGGTCCGGATCGCTGCCGCGAGCGCCAGGGGGTCGCAGGGCGGAACGACGAAGCCGTGCTGGCCGACGATGGCATGGATGTCGCCCACGTCCGTCGCGACCACCGGGACCCCCGACGCCATCGCCTCGGCGACGACGTTGGCAAAACCCTCGCCATAGGCCGACGACGAAACAAGGAGGTCGGCCGCGCGATAGACCGACGGCATGTCGAGGCGCTGGCCGAGGCGGATCAGCGCCGGATGGTCCGGCAGATCCTCCGTGCCGCGGCCCGCGCAGAGGACGCGCACGCCCGGCACCATGCCGATCGCCGCGAGGAAGGTCGAAAAATCCTTCTGCGGATCGGCCCGGCCGGCGAAAAGGACCACCAGTTCGTCCGGGCGGAGGCCGAGGGCCGCCCGCATGCGCGCGCGGTCGTCGACGTCAGGGGCGAATTCGTCCGTGTCGACGCCGTTGTGGATCACCGCCCAGCGGCGCGGTCGGTAGCCGATGGCGGCGTGGTCGCGCTGCCCGGTCTCGGAATTGACGACGATCGCGGCCGGCCGCGCCGACAGCCACGCGCCGAGGCGGGAGGCGGCCCGGACCGAGCGGCCGTGGTTCTCGAGCCTCATTGCCGAGCCGCGAATGTTCCAGATGAGCTGCTGGCGCGGCCGGCGGCCGATCAGCGCCAGCGCGGACAGGGCGTAGAGGTTGGCGTGGTAGAGCCAGGAGAGCACGTAATCGGGCCGGAAACTGCTGATCTCGCGCGCGACGCCGAGAACGAGCCCGACGCCGGGCCGCCCGCGCACGCCATCGAGTTCGACGACGTCATGGCCGGCATCGCGGAGCGCCTCGGCATTGGCGCCGCCGCCCACGAGGCTGACGACGCGCTCGTTCTCCACCGACCGGCGCCCGACGAGCCGCATCAGCTGCCCTTCGGCGCCGCCGGTATAGAGGCCGGTGATCACGTGGAGGACGCGCATCGCCCCCCTCCGTTCGTCAAGGCGATCGTTTCCCGCCCGGTACCGGCAAGTCCAGCGATCGTATCCGCCCCGTTAGGCATCGACTACTTCCCTGCCAAGCCGTGTGCCCCAGCCCTCCGGAAGGCGTAACGGCCCGGGATCGTCCCGATGTCGATGGCGACCTTCTGGAAGAAGTTCAGATCGCGTCGCCATGCCTCGTCAAGCCGCAACTCGTTCGACTTCTTCCGGCGCATGCGGTTTCCTCCGACATTGTGCCTTTCATGTTCCGCGAAGTCCCGCTGGCCCGGTTCGTACTCGTAGCCGATGGCCTTCATGAGGGGCGACAGAACCGCCTCGGGATTGCGGACGAGATCTTCGTAGCGGACGCGGAAGTGGGGGCGGTCCCGAATCAGACGATCGATCTTGGAATTCTGCAGGCAGTAGAAGCCGATGAGGCCGAGAAGGCTGGCGAATTGCCTGTTCTTGCGCTCACCGGAGCGGGTCATCGAGAGGATCTGACCCTTCGGATTGCGCGCCAGGAAGACCGGCAGCACATCCAGTCCGGGCGCCGACAGGAGGAGTTCGAGCCGATGCACGTCCTTGGACGAATCCACGATGAATCCGGCACCGGAGACGGCGGCGACGGCCTCGAAGAGAACCAGGTTGTCGCGACGGCAACCATCGAGGTCATCGTAGCGATCGATGTTGAGGGTACCGAGCGTCTGTCCCGTGCGCGCCTGCACGACGGCGTCGACCTCGTGCCAGAATGGGCATTCGATGATGGACGGCGCGCCGCAGGTGCAGCGCTTCATCAGCTGCTCGGGACCGACGAACTTCGGCAGCTGCCTGATCTCGCCGACGGTGAACGCGCCGGAATGGCCGTTCAGCATGAGGTCCAGGAGCGTGGAGCCGCTGTGGGGCGAACTCGCTATGTAGACCACCTTCATGCCGATCTGCCGGTCGCGCCGATGGTCTCGGTCATCTCGAGGTCCGGCGAGGGTGCCTTCAGGAGCGCCTCGTAGCGGTCCCGCCAGACCTCCGGGGCGCCCGGGAACCGTTCGCACATCTCCCGGAGCCAGGGCAGATGCAGGGCCGCCAGGCCCCGTTCGAACTCGGGCGGGGGCTTGCTCGAACCGGTGGCCGAGTTCACCGCTCCCTTGGGCAGCAGCGGCCCCACATCCCCCGGCTCGACGCCGATGAACCGCAGGACGCTGGAAACCAGGCCAACGGGGTTTGCCTTCACGTCGTCAAAGAAGCAGAAAAGCAACTGATCTGAATTGAAATGCGATTCAAGCGCGTTGATCGTCCTCAAGTAACTCGACTTTCTCACTCGTTCCGAGTCAACGTCGTACTCTGTCTTGATCTTTCTCTTCTTGTTCTTGCTCGACGCGTTTCTCATCGCCGACCACATCCGCTCGATTGGATCGCGCATGATGTAGATCAGCTTGACGTCCGGGTTGACTGCCTTGATGTGCTCGAGACCTTCTGCCCCGAGCGTCGAATAGGAAGGCGTTGCCTCGCCGGTGATCTTGCCGCGCCGGCGCCCGGGTTCGAACAGCCTTCGGTACCAATTGTCGTTCCGTCGTCCCAGGAAGTATCGGATGTCCCACAGCGTCGCGAGGCGACGTTCTGCAAAGTTCGATTTGAACCGCTTCCGCATGTGAACGTAGAAGCGCTTGTTGGTTGGGTCATCGAAGTAGTGGAGTTCCTTGACCGGCGGCACCCAGACCGAGGGATGCGAACCGAGAGCCCGGTGAAGCCAGGTCGTCCCGGAGCGGTGCGCGCCGATGATGATGAAGTGAGGCCCTTTGGCGGCGGGGGTGCTCAATTGAGCTTCTTTCCGATGTCGACCGCGGTGTCCACGGTTGATGAGCCTTCGTCCTTCTGCAGGAAGAGCAAGCCGCCGGTGCGATCCGAGGTCGAGCCGAAGTTCGAAACCGACAACCCCGCGCGCCTGGCTGCGGTTTCGATCTCGGCCAGCGAGTGGCACCAGGTGTTGTTCGACTTCCTCGAAGATTTCTCCACGAGCTTCGTGACCCTGATTCCGATCGTGGTTGCGGTGGTCGCGAGCGTGTGGATGTTCGTGAAGTAAACAGGCAGATCGTCCGGAGAGACGTGCTGCACCACTCCGTTCGAGAATATCCAGTCCGGCCTTCTGGCGGAGAGTTCGATCAGATCGTCGGAACGTATGACCCGTACAGTGGGCCTTTTCGCATCGATGGCTTCTGCGGAGAGCAGACCGAGGCCGATATCGAGCAGCCGTTGATCGATGTCGAGACCGATATAGCGATCCGGCTCCAGGTAGTTGATCAGCAGCGCACCGACGCGAAGCGTCCCGCACCCGTAGTCGACGAACACGTCGTCCGGCTTCAGACCACGTTTGATCAGTCTGTTGAGCGTCCGCTGGGCCCGCTCCGGGCTTCCCGGCTTCAGCTTGGGCCCGAGGCTGGCGTGGGTCTTGCCCGCGTCGAGCCGAGACATGACGCGATCGGAGTAGGTGGCGCCTTTCTCGCGCCGGCCTCCAGGCTGTCCCGCCAACACCCTCCACACCCTCCGAAGAGCCTTTTGAACAATAGTCGTCACCGTTCGCCAGCCCCCTTGCGGTCCGCTCTGCAAGCCTCACAAACCCAATGTGCCGCGCATTCTCGGGCGTACCCGAAGGCCGAACCATCACGTGCCTGCCCGAACGTCGGCGTCATTCGAGGTCCTCGTCCGGATCGGATGGCGTCAGCTTCCGTTTGCCTTTCCGTGCCGCCCGTTTGGCCGCGCGGGCCAGCACGGCCTCGGCCTCTTCTGACCCGAGTGCGACGGACCGCACGATCTCGCTCCGGTTCTCGTCGACCACCAGAAGGCGCGACTCGCCCAACGATCCGACCGTGGAGCGGGTCGAGTGGACCACGATCAGCAATCCATCCCAAGCCGGTAGCGTGCGATGATTCCCCGCATTCGAGGCGACGAGTCGCGCCTCTGCAAAAAGGATGGGGGCGTCGGCGCGCGTGGGCTCGGGGGCGGCCCACGACGCTCGCGCGCTGGCGACGGGAATGCCGCTCGAGTTCCGCGCGTGGAGGGCGAGGAGCTGCACCTTCCCGATGGCCTCGTCCCAAACCACGGCGAGTCGTTCGCCGGCCGAGGCAAATACGGGCTCACCCGCGCCGAGGTCGATTGCATCGCCCTTGCGGAGCGCCGCCGTCGGGCCTTCGAGGCCTCGCAGGTCGAGGACGAAGTGCCGGTGGCGGACCATTTCCGGGTATCGCCGGCTGACGAATGCCACTGCCCGGATGGTCCGGAACGCGCCGTTGAGAGCAACTTGCAGGGCGCCGACATAGGCGATCAGCATGGGCCAGTCGCGCGTTCCGTTGATGAGTTCCGAGCCGATCGTGGCCAGCGCGATCGCGACGATCGCGGCGATGCCGATTCCAACGACGAGCGCTATGATGGCACCGGTGCGCAGCCAGCCGGAATAGGCTGCCGCCAACTCCTCCGCGGGGGCCCAGCGTCCCATTGTCGGCAGGCCCTGTTGACCCGAGCGGATGGCCGCGCTGGCGCGGCGGAGACGCTTTCCGAAGGCGACGGCGCGAAGCGATACGGGATAGAGGAGAGCGCTCCAGATCGTCGCGATGGCAAGGAGGATCGCGGTCAGCGCCGGTGCCTGCCAGAACAGGACGATCGCCGCAATCGCCGCGCCGGCAAGCGCGGGCAGCGTCTTGACGATCAGGAAGGCACTGCGCGCCGATCCCGTGGCGGCGGTGCTGAGCCCCCTCAGGGTGAAATCCGCCAGAAGCACGCTCGCCTTGGGGGCACGGGGGTCTGGGAGCAGCGCTGCCGCCCTCGCCATCCGGTCGACCGCCCGGGCAAGGCTCCGCCGGACCATCGCGAGGAGAAGGCCGTTCGAGATGAAACCGAGGACCGCCGCCGCGGCAAGGCTCGCGGCGAATCCGCCGGCCGTGGCGACGAGCATCGCCGTGTCCGTGCGTGCCGACCAGTCGATGCCGAGGAAGGGGATGGCGAGACCGCCATCCCGCTGCAGCGCCTGGCCGTAGCCGAACACGATCAGAATCGCGAGAACCTGTGCCCCGAGTGCGGCCCAGCCGAACACGAGGGCGATGAACAGCTTTCGCGGCGTTTGCGCGAAGGTGTCGTGGACCGACCAGAGAATGGTCTTCCGATAGTTGCCGGCGCGGCGCGTGAACCGGCCGAAATGGCCGCGGCCCGTTTCGCCCGATTTTCGGCTGACGCCCTTCGCCGGCCCGAGGCCGCGATCGGCCGCCCCGCCGGCCCTCCGCTTTGCGTCCCGGCGACCCCCGGCAGGAGCGGCGTCGGCGGCGCTGCCGGTCACGCGATCACCTCGACCCAGGTGGCAAGCGCCACCTCGGGAAGGTGCGGGCGGCTCCGCTCCATCGCGCCCTCGGAGTAGCGCGTGCGAAGGTTTTCGTCCTGAGCGAGCGTGACGATGGCGTCTCCCAACGCCGCCGCGTCGTCGACCGGAACCACCACTCCGGCGCGGTCGTCGCCGATCAGTTCGATCGGGCCGGGCGAGGCGTCGGTGACGATCGACGCGAGCCCGCAGCTCATCGCTTCGAGGAGCGCATTCGGCGATCCTTCGAAGCGCGACGGGAGCACGAAGAACCGCGCGGCGCGAAGGAAGGGGAAGGGGTCGTCGACGTGACCGATCCAGTCGATGCGGTCGGCGACGCCCAACTCGGTGGCCAGGGCCTCGAGGGAGGCGCGGAGCGGGCCGTCGCCCACGATGGCAAGACGCCAGCGCGGCAATTGCGGCAGCGCAAGGGCGGCGGCGCGGACCAGAGTGTCGATGCCCTTCTGCTCGACGAGCCGCGCGACCGTCACGAAGGTCGGAGACGCGAAATCGGCGATGGCAGCTCCGGACGGGATCGTCAGCGGATTGGGCAGGAATGCCAGCTTCTCGCGCGGGACGAAGGACGCGAGTACGTCGAGCGCCCCCCTCGTATTGGCGGTGACCACGCTGGCACGCGGATAAGTGAGCCGACGCGCGGCCTCGATGCCGGGAGAGTGGCGCTGGAGGCGCGGGTCGTTCCTCTCCGACACGACGGTGCGGGTCTTGAGGCGGCGGGCGGCGAGGAGCGTGATGATGTTGGTTCGCGTCAGGAAGGACACGACCGTGTCCGGTGCGATCTCCCGAAGTTCCTTGCGCAATCCCCGGACGATGGCGCGGCGCCGGAGGAAGGCCACGGAATGCGTGACCTTGCTGATCACGACGAAGGCAAGGAGCACGGCGGGCCGCAGCGTCCGCTTGATCGGACCGCGGTGTTTGACGGGTGCCGTCGCAGGACGCTGCTTCGACGACACGCCCGGCTCCTTGAGCGTCTTGGGGGTGGAGAAGCCGCCCAGCCGATGCCGCACGATCCTGGGACTGAGTTCGTAGGCGTCGGACGGCGTGCGGCTGATCGTGACGACGTGGAGTTCGACACCGCGCTCGACGAGGCTGTTCGCGGCGTTCGCCACCACGCGCTGCGCTCCGCCGGGCCCGAGGTGCCCGATCACGAACGCGACGCGCTTAGGCTCGCTCCGGGGCGCCACGGCGCCTCCCGGTCCCGCTTCGCTTCGATCAAGCACCACCCTTGCCGTCATCCTGCCGCCGCCCGGCATCGCCGCACGGGATTGTTCCGGGGTTCGATGCGTCGCACAGGCTACCCGCCGGGGCATTCCGGGTACAGTGACGGGTGGCCGATCCGGGGCCGGATTGAGGAGATCGCGGCTTTGCTGCAACAGCGGCACGCGTTCGGGCGTGGCATTCCTTCGCACGGCGGCTTATGGCCTTTGCGCGGGGCGCGCGTTCGGTGATCGGGTTGGCCGCATGAAGGTTCTCGTCACCGGCAATGCCGGTTTCATCGGCTTCCACGTCGCGCTGCGGCTGCTCGGGCGCGGCGATGACGTCGTCGGCTGCGACGTCGTCAACGACTACTACGACGTCGCCCTCAAGGAGGCACGGCTCGCCCTCGTCGCGGAGAACGCCCGGAAGGCCGGGCGAGCGTACGATTTCGTGCGCGCCGACCTCGCCGATCCAGACGCCGTTGCGGCTCTCTTCGCCACGCATCGGTTCGATCGCGTGATCCACCTCGCCGCGCAGGCGGGGGTGCGCCATTCGCTCGTCGATCCGCGCTCCTACGTCACCAGCAATCTCGTCGGGTTCGCCAACGTCATCGAGGCCTGCCGTCGGGCCGGAACGCCCCATCTCACCTATGCCAGCACCAGCAGCGTCTACGGCGCCAACACCGTCATGCCGCTCTCCGAGCGGCAGGGCGTCGATCATCCGCTGCAGTTCTATGCCGCGACGAAGCGGGCGAACGAGCTGATGGCGCACTCTTACAGCCACTTCGCCGGCCTGCCGACGACGGGGCTGCGGTTCTTCACGGTCTACGGCCCCTGGGGCCGGCCGGACATGGCGCTGTTCAAGTTCACGCGCGCCATGCTCGAGGGAAAGCCGATCCCGGTCTACAACAACGGCAACCACGTCCGGAGCTTCACCTATGTCGACGACGTGGTCGACGGGCTGATCCGCGCCAGCGACCAGATCGCGACGGGCAATCCGGCGTGGGACGGGAATGCCCCCGATCCGTCGACGAGCAAAGCCCCGTTCCGGGTGCTCAACATCGGCAATCCGGCGGGAGTCCGCCTCAACGACTATATCGAGGCGCTCGAGGAGGCCCTCGGCAGAAAGGCGGAACGCGAACTCCTGCCGCTCCAGGTCGGCGACGTGCCCGATACGGTCGCCGATGTCGGCGCGCTCGACCGCGCGGTGGGTTTTCATCCGACGACGCCGGTGCAGGAGGGCGTCGCGCGGTTCGTCGCCTGGTACCGGAGTTTCTACGGGGTGTAGGCGTGCGTTTCCTCCGGGTCCGGAGTTTTCGGCCGTCGGTGTGACGGCGGTCACACGCTGCGGCGCCTGGTCCTGCGATCGTCGGCCGGCGCGGGGCACCGGATCGCGGCGGATCAGTTTGACGCGAGGCGGCGCCCGAACCACAATCGTCGGACGCGCTCTCGCGGCTGGCATGAAACGGGGGGCGGCGGCGGTCAGGGGTCCTGCACCGGCTGCCGCAGCGGAATGCCGAACGTTTCTGACGAAATGCCGGCAGTCGCGACCGTCGCATCGGATGCGGCGTCCCTTCTTGCCGCGTGTGTCCTGTTCCGGGCGCTCGACGAGGATACGCGGCGCGCCCTCGCGCTCCGCGCGGTGCGGAAACGCTATGCGGCCGGCGAGACCGTGTTCGCCGTCGGCGCGCCGGGCCATGCGATGATGGCGATCGCCCGCGGCACGATCCGGATCAGCTATCCCACCACCCGCGGCCGGGCCCTCGTCCTTGCCGATCTCGGCCCCGGGGAAATGTTCGGCGAAGTGGCGCTCCTCGACGGGCGCGAGCGGTCCGCCACCGCCACCGCCGTCACGCCGTGCGAGGTGGTGGTCCTCGAACGCTGCCACGTCGTGCCGGTGCTGCGCGAGCGGCCGGACGTCTGCCTGAAACTCCTCGATCTCCTCTGTGCCCGGCTCCGCCGCTCCGACGAGCGGATGGCCGACATCGCGTTCTCGCAACTGCCGGTGCGCCTCGCCAAGACCATCCTCTCGCGCGCCGGCGCCCTCGAGCGCATCGACCTCTCGCAGTCCGACATCGCCGACATGGTCGGCAGCGCCCGCGAGAACGTGAACCGGCAGCTCCGCGCCTGGCAGCGGCGCGGGATCGTCGACATCGGCCTCGGCTGGATCGCGATCCGGCGGCGGGCCGATCTCGTCGCCATCGCGGACGCGGTGTAGTCCGGCATGGCCGTCGCCGCCGAGCTCGCCGGGGCGCCCGGCACCCGATCACGGCGCCGCCGGCGCGGGCTGTTCCGGAAATACGTGGTCCTGTTCATCGCCGTCGTCAGCGGCGCGCTGTTCGTCAGCGGCGTGTTCGAGATCTGGTTCGTCTACCGCGAGCAGACCGCCTCGCTGCAGCGGCTGCAGCAATCCGAGGCCGATGCCGCGGGCTACAAGATCGCCCAGTTCCTGTCCGAGATCGAAGGACAGATGGGATGGAGCGTCCAGTTCCCGTGGCTCGACGGCGACGCGGCGCTGTTCGAGCAGCGGCGCTCGGACGCCCAGCGCCTCCTCGGCCACGTGCCGGCCATCACCGAGATCGCCTTCATCGATCCCGCCGGCCGCGAGCAGCTGCGGGTGTCGCGCCTCGCGATGGACGTGATCGGCGGCGGCACCGACAGGTCGAACGATCCCGCCTTCACCGTGCCCTCGGCGGCGCAGGCGTATTTCGGGCCGGTCTACTACCGCCGCGAATCCGAGCCCTATCTCACGATGGCGGTTGCCGGAGCGCGGCATGCCAACGGCGTCGCGGTGGCGGAGGTGAACCTCAAATTCATTCTCGACCTCGTGGCGACGATCGAGGTCGGCGCCACCGGGCTCGCCTATGTCGTCGACGACCGCGGGCGGCTGATCGCCCACCCCGACATCAGCCTCGTCCTTCGCAACACCGACCTCTCCGCCCTGCCGCAGGTGGGGGCGGCGATCGGCCGGACCACGGACGCCGGTGCCGCGCCATATGACGCGAACGGGGCGAGGGTCATCTCCGCCCACGCCACGATCCCGCAGCTCGGCTGGTCGGTGTTCGTCGAGCTGCCGATCGGCGAGGCACTCGCGCCGATCTATTTCTCGATCGCCCGCACGGGCGCGCTCCTTCTTCTCGGCCTTGCGCTGGCGGGCGCGGCGGGCCTTCTCCTCGCCCGCCGCCTCGTCGTGCCGATCCGCGCCCTCGAGACGGGTGCCGTCACGATCGGCGAGGGCGATCTCGGCCACCGCATCGACGTGCGCACCGGCGACGAACTCGAGGGACTCGCGCACCAGTTCAACGACATGGCCGGGCGGCTGCAGGCCTCGCTCGCCGGCCTCGAGCAGCGCGTGGCGGAGCGGACGGCGCAGCTCGCGGACAAGAGCCGCCAGCTCGAACTCGCGAGCCAGCACAAATCCCAGTTCCTCGCCAATATGAGCCACGAGCTCCGCACGCCGCTCAACGCCGTCCTCGGGTACACCGAGCTGATGATCGACGAGATCTATGGCGCGATGCCCGACCGGGCGCGCGAGGTTCTGGCCCGCGTCCAGGTCAATGGTCGCCACCTCCTCCAGATGATCAACGACGTCCTCGACCTGTCGAAGATCGAGGCCGGCCAGCTCGACCTCGCGCGCGAGCGCTACGATCTCGGCGCGATCGTTGCCGCGGTCGTCTCCTCGACGGGGTCGCTGGCGCAGGCGAAGGGCCTCGCCGTCACCACCGCGATCGATCCGGGTCTCCCCGCCGGCATCGGCGACCCGCGGCGGGTGACGCAGGTCGTGCTCAATCTCCTCGGCAATGCGATCAAGTTCACCGACGCCGGGCTCGTTGCGGTCTCGCTGCGGGCGGAGGGCCAAAGCCTCGAGCTCACGGTGCGCGACACCGGTCCGGGCATCGCACCGGCCGACCAGGGCCGGGTCTTCAACGAGTTCCAGCAGCTCGATTCGTCGAGCACGCGGGCGAAGGGCGGCACCGGACTCGGCCTCTCGATCTCGAAGCGCATCGTCGATCTCCATGGCGGCTCGATCACGCTCGAATCGCGCGTCGGCGAGGGGGCAGTTTTCCGGGTCCGGTTGCCGGCAGACCGCGGGGAGACGGCATGACGAAGCGCGTTCTGGTCATCGAGGACACCGACGACAACCGCCGCATCCTGCGGGATCTCCTTGCGAGCGCCGGCTACGAGACGATCGAGGCCTGCGACGGCGGCGAGGGCCTCGCGCTGGCGCGGCGCGACCCGCCCGACCTCATCCTCCTCGACATCCAGCTGCCGGTGCTCGACGGCTTCGAGGTGGCGCGCCTCCTCCGGGCCGACGCCAGGCTGCCGCGGGTGCCGATCGTGGCGGTGACCTCGTTCGCCCTTGCCGGCGACGAAGGGCGCGCCCGCGATGCCGGCTGCGACGCCTATGTGTCGAAGCCGTTCAGCCCGCGCGAACTCCTCGCCCTCGTACGGCGGCTCCTCCCGGAGGCCGGCGCCCATGCGTGAGCCGCCGCGCATCCTGGTGGTGGACGATGCCCCGGACGCCCGTAACATCCTCCGCGACCGTCTCGTTGCCGGCGGCTACGACGTGCGCACCGCCGCGGACGGCCTCGCCGCCATCGACCTCGTCGCCACCGACCCGCCCGATCTCGTCCTCCTCGACGTGATGATGCCCGGCATCGACGGCTTCGAGACCGCGCGGCGGCTGAAGGCCCTGCCGGGCCTGCCGTTCGTCCCGATCGTGCTCCTGACCGCCCGGACCGACAGCGCCGACGTCGTTGCCGGCCTCGCCGCCGGCGCCGACGACTATCTCGGCAAGCCGATCGACCACGATGCGCTCCTTGCCCGCGTCCGGGCGATGCTGCGGATGAAGGCGCTGCAGGACGAGGTCGCCGCGCAGGCGGCCGAGCTCGCCGCGTGGAACGGGCGGCTCGAGGCCCGCGTCGCGGCGCAGGTGGAGGAGATCGAGCGGATCGGCCGCCTCCGCCGCTTCCTCGCCCCGCAGGTCGCCGACGCCATTCTCGGCTCGAGCAGCGAAGCCACGGCGCTCGCCTCGCACCGGCGGGAGGTGGCGGTGCTGTTCTGCGATCTCCGCGGCTTCACGGCCTTTTCGGAGATCGGCGAGCCGGAGGACGTTATGACGCTGCTGGGCGAGTACCACGCCCTCGTCGGCGAGCGGGTCTTCCACCACCACGGCACGCTAGAGCGTTTTGCCGGCGACGCGGTGATGATCGTCTTCAACGACCCGATCCCGACGCCCTTCTACTGCCGCACGGCGGTGACGCTGGCGCGCGAGATCATGTCCGGCGCCGATGGCCTCTTCGCCCGCTGGCGGCGCCGCGGCGCCGAGCTCGGCCTCGGCATCGGCGCCGCGGCGGGCTTTGCCACGCTCGGCCGGATCGGCTTCGGCGACCGCTTCGACTACGCCGCGATCGGCACCGTCACCAACCTCGCCTCCCGCCTCTCCAGCCAGGCGGCTGCCGGCCAGATCCTCCTCGGCGCCCGCCTCGCGGAGGAAATCGCCCCCGAATGGACCTCCCGCCACGTCGGCGACCGCGACCTCCGCGGCTTTGCGCGGCCGGTGCCGGTGTACGAGCTGGCGGGGTAGCGGATCGGGCGCTTCGCGGGCGACCGCACGACGGCAAATCCGATCGCCGCGCTACTCCCGATTCCGTGTGCACAAGGAGAGGACGCGGGACTGTTCTGCGGGGCTGCTCGCGAAAACTCCGCTGAACCGGGAAACGATCGTCGGGGCGCCGGTCACGCGCCGGCCGGCAATGGCCGATCCCAATCTGTGAACCTCGAGGACGACGGCGGCGCCTTTCGGGTCCAGCGTGTCGCCGATCGCAGACAGGATCTCCTCCGCCAGACGTCCCTGATCCTGCAGCCGGTGGGCAAAGACATCCACGACGCGGGCCAGCTTGGAGAGGCCGACCGCCCGTCCGCGCGGGAGATAGGCGATGTTCGCGAGGCCCCTGAACGGCGACATGTCGCGCTCGGAATGCGACGCGAACGGAATATCGCGGAGGAGCACCAGGTCGTCGTAGCCGTCGATCTCGTCGAAAGTCGTCGCGAGATAGACTTTGGCGTCGTCGCGATAGCCGGAATACATCTGGCGATACAGGCGGGAAACCCGCTCCGGTGTTCCCAATAGTCCGGGGCGTGCGGGATCGTCGCCCGCCCATCGGATCAGGACCCTGACCGCTGCCTCGGCTTCTTCGCGTGTCGGCAGGCGAAGATCAGCAGAGGCTGGTGCCAGAGACTCCATGAAAGTAGGACCTCTGCTCGATTGCGGCAGCCGGAATCCGGCGATCGCCGGATCGGCATGGAGCCGGCCGTCCTGGCTATCGACGGCCGGCTACCACGAATGACCTACAGCCATCCCATGTACAACGCGAGTCTCCAGCGTATCGGATCATTGTCATATGGAAGAACAATCGCAGAGTAAAACAACTACTGGCTAGTAGTCGATTGACAAGACCAATAGAGGCAGCATTAGGCTGAGGTGCGGGTAGCTGCGCGATACGCGTAGCGGAGAGGGAACAAAGGGACGATCAATGCGCAACGGGACTGGTGGGCCGAAAGACGTCAGCAGACGCAACTTCCTGCGGACGAGTGCTCTGGCGGGCGTCGGCGGTGCGGTGGCGGCCGCGGGCATGGGGTCCGCCCCGGCAGCGGCCCAGGAGAGTGCAGACATCGCCTGGGACGTCGAGACCGATGTCATCGTCATCGGTGCCGGCGCATCGGGTCTTCCGGCAAGCATTGCCGCGCGTGACGAGGGCGCCGAAGTCATCGTCGTCGAGCATCATTTCGACATCGGCGGCATCGCGATCATGAGCGGTGGCAACATCGCCATCGGCGGCGGCAACCGACTCCAGATCGCGGCCGGGCAGGACGATTCGCCGGATCAGGTGTTTGCGCGCATCACCCGGCCGATCGAGGAACGTTTCGCCGATCGCGAACTGACGCGCCGCTATGTCGACGAGCAGGTCGCCACGTTCAACTTCCTCGAGGCGAACGGGGTCAACTTCGACCGCCACGGCACCGATGTGCCGCGCGAGGGCGGGCCGGGGGTCAACAGCCCGACGCAGGTGCGGCCGCACGAGTGGCCCATCCGCGTCGCCGTGGTGTCACACGACCAGGGCCGCAACGGATCCGGCATCGTCCGGCCGCTCGAACTCAGCGCGCGCAACAAGGGCGTCCAGTTCCTTCTCTCGCACACCCTCACGGACATCTATCGCGAACAGCCGTTCGCCGGTCGGGTGACCGGCGTGCGCGTCATGGAAGTCGATCGCTGGTTCCAGCCGATCCACAGGACCCTCAACATCCGGGCCCGCAAGGGCGTGATCATCTGCAGCGGCGGCCACGGCCACAACGTGGCTTTCCGCACGATGTACGATCCGCGGCTAACCGAAGAATATCAGTGGCACGGGCAGCATACGGCGGTGGCGAACGCCGTTCCGTCGATCGCCGCCATCAAGGTCGGCGCTGCGCTCGGAAGCACCGGCAACGGGACGCAGGAGGGAACCGGCAACGCGCCGGACAAGGGACGCTGGGCGGTGCAGGACAACTATGTCCGCGGCGCGCAGACGCCTGAGAGCGCGACGTTCTTCCGGCATCGCGCCACCGGGCTCCCCGCAGCCTGGGCCGAGTGCCTTCTGGTCAAGGAGAACGGGCTCCGGTTCTGGGACGAGACCGACGACAGCGAGGACGGCTACTTCGCCCACGCCCTGGAGCCGACAGGGGTTCCGGGCAAGCTGCTCGGCGGCGGTCCGGTCTGGGCGATCTTCGACGCGGATACCGTCACGCGCCGCGGCTACGGCACGGGCTATCCCGACGTCGATCGTGCCGGCGGCTATTTCTTCAGCGGCGAGACGCTGGAGGAGCTCGCAGGCCAGCTCCACTACAACACCTATCAGCTGCGGCCGATGCCGGGTGATGTGCTTCGGGCAACGGTCGAAAAGTTCAACTCCTTCGTGGATACGGGCGTCGATACGGACTTCGCCCGCGCCAATCTCCAGTTCAAGATCCAGACGCCGCCGTTCTACGCGGCGTGGTCGACACCGGTGCTCCACGATTCCTATACGGGGCTGCGGGCCAACACCAATTGTCAGGTGGTCGACATGGCCGGGAGTGCGATTCCCGGACTGTACGTGGCCGGCGAGTCCCTCGGCGGGATCAAGCAGCACGGTCTCGGCCGCTGCATCGTCACCGGCCGCGTCGCCGGAATGGAGTGCGTGCGCGCTTCCTAGTCCCGTGCCCGGGTCGTGGTGGGGGCTCCGTCGGGGCCCCCGAACCCGGCCGGGATTCGGAACAGTCCGCGCGGCTCCGCAGGCGACAGTATCCATATGACCGCGACACCGAGCGCCTTCCCCATCCGGCTCGAGCTCAAGAAGCGCCTGCCGGAAACAGTCGACGTTGCGGCGATCTTCAAGCTCGCCCTGGTGGTCGAGACGGATTCCGGTTGTGACCTCACCGGCATTCCGTTTCTGATCGAGGACGGCGGGGCGGTCGTCGCCAGCGGGGTCTTGCCCACCGTCAGACGCCTCACCCGCGACTCCGAGGAATACGATCCGCGTCATGGTCCGGTGGACCTCCGCGATTCCGCGGAAATCGCGATTCTGGCGCCGGCGGGGATCGGTTCGTACCAGTGGACGCTGAGGCTGCCCGAGGCCGCAGTGGGGGGCGTCGCCCATCAGGCTGCCGCGCTGACGTTCCAGTTCGCGACCGGGGCGCATTCCACCAGCCTCGCGGTCTGGGACAACCCGACGCCGGTGACGCTGGGGGCGCCCTTCAGCCTGAAGGTCGGTGCGAAGTGCAGCGCCGGCTGCTGCCTGACCGGGGAGACGATCGAGATCCTCGACGCGGAGGGGCGCGTCGTCGGCGCCGGCGTCCTGGGTGAGGCGGTGTGGCCGGGGACGACATCGTTGTACTGGGCGTCGATATCGGTCGAGGGACCGGTCGGAGAGGGCCCCTGTCGCTGGTCGGTCCGAATGGCGTCGCCGCCACAAGAACTGCCGCACGGGAGTGCGGCGGCGGTGAGTTTCAGTTCCGTGGCGACGCGGCCGGCGGAGCACAAGGTCTCGATTGCCGTCGTCGAGCAGGAAACGGGAAAGCCGGTCGCGCGCGCGCAGGTCCGACTGGGGGCGTTCCGTGCCGTCACCAACGATGCCGGCGCGGTGACCCTCGAGCTCCCGAGCGGCGATTTCACCCTGCGTGTGTTCAAGGAGAACTACGACGCGCCGGAGCAGTCCCTTGCGGTCAAAGACGATCTCGAGGTTCTCGTTTCCGCTCGCGCGCTGCCGATAGAAGAGCCATACTCCCGCTACTGGAAAACCTGAAGTCGTCGTCCAAACAAACCGAAGTGTCCCCGATGAGATTCTCCATAGTCGGCGCCTCTGTCCTGGCCGTTGGCCTGATGACGGGGGCGGTCACAGCTCAAGAGCGAACCGCCTGGGCCGGCGTCTTCACGGACGTCCAGGCGGCGCGGGGCGGCGAGGTCTATCTCACGGCATGCGCGATGTGCCACGGGCCTGACCTCGTGGCGACGGATCCGGAAGCGCCGGGTCTCGCCGGGTTCTCCTTCAACCTTCAGTGGATCGGCCGCACGCTGGCGGAGCGTTTCGACCGGATCAAGACGACGATGCCCATGGGCGCAGCCGGCAGCCTGACGGATCAGGAATATCTCGACATCATCGCCTACATCCTTTCCTTCAACGGATACCCGGCCGGGTTGGAAGAGATGACACCCGCGACGGACCTCGGCGGGATCACAATCACCCGGCCGCCGTAAGGCGTCGCGGGGCTTCGCCGATCGATCATCTCGTGGACCGCCGCCAGCATCCGACTGCCGACGTCGATCGAACCTTCGGAAGGCGCATGAACACCTCAAATCACGAGCGTTCGCCCGCAGAACATGATCTGCGCCTCGGCCTGATCGGCGGGACGAGCATCTGGCACTGGTTGATCGTGCTGGTCGTCGTCGTGCTTCTCTTCGGGCGCGGCAAGATATCCGATGTCATGGGTGACTTCGCGAAAGGCATAAAGAGCTTCAAGCGGGGCATCGCCGAGGACGACCCTTCGGCCGTATCCGGTCCTCGTCTCCGCGAGCGTGAGGCAGGTACCGCCGCGACTGGCCATGCCACGACGACGTCTCCGCAGAGCGATCGAAACCACCCGTGAGCGGACCGGGCGGTGCTTCGCGCTTCGTATCGCGCGCGCTTCGAAGCAGTCAGGTCTAGTCGCGAAGATGCGTGAGGCCGGCGCGTGCGATTAGATCCACAGACCGACTACGCCATTCGCATCCTTCTTTTTCTGGCCAGTACCGACGGCTGCTCCACCAGCCTCGCGGTGATCGCTGCGAAGCTGAACGTATCGCGCGGATACGTTGCAAAACTCGTGACGTCCCTCATGAAGAACGGCCTCGTGGTCTCGCACCGCGGCCGCGCCGGCGGACTCGAGTTGCAACGAAGAGCGAGCGACATATCGATCGGAGACGTACTGAGGGCCGTCGAGCGATCGACGGCGCTCGTCGAATGCCAGGACGATCGCCGGGCCTGTTCTTCAGACAATCAGTGTGTCTTCGTGACGATGTGCAGGCTTCCGGCCTACCTCAAGAGGGCGGCGGCGTCGTTCTTCGTGGAACTGGACCGTGTCACTCTGGCTGACATTCTGAGCGTTCCCATCGAACAGCGCGTGATGCCGCAATATCCTTTGCGTTGAGCGTCCCGGCAAGGTTACCGGTTCTCATCGGCCAAGACCCAAAAGGCCGGGCCGATAGACTCCCTTGGCTCAGCGGCAATCGACGCTTTCAGAGCAAGCAAGGCGCAGCTTCTTCGAGACGCTGCTGGCTCGCGCGGAGGGTGGCCGTGGCCAAGCCAATACTACTTGTTGTCGCTTACTATTGGTATCCAGTTCCGCCGCACGTTGAGCAACTGAAGCTGCCCGAGCCGTAGCATACGCCACAAGGGACAGTGTCCCCCTGCTGACCTGGCGCAGCGGGTACCCGACCTCGACCTCCGCAATTGGTGCAGGTTATCCGGCCTGTTCCGGAGCACTTCCAACATCTAGTGGGCATTGTGGCATATATTCCTGTCTTGCCATCTCTGCATCGGGACATCGACGCCACCTAGTCTGACCGACGGCGCGGTGTCTTTCGTCATCGGATCGGAGACATTCTCGAACGTTGCCCGCTGCGTTGTCCGCCGCGCCGAGGAAGCCGAAGCGCAAAAGGCGCGGCGCTTCTACTCCGCGAAACACCTGGCCGGAGAGGTGGTCTGGCCGGCTGTGGCGACGCGATGCCCCTCGAAACACCCAGTGCAGCCTAGGAAGTGGCGGAGAAGGTGTCCGACATAAGGCGCCAAGAATGGCGTTGTTATGCGCTGTTTCGGGCAATCGGCCGGCTGAGCGATACCAACATTCATACCAACGCGGAACGGCCCCGGGATTGTTCCGCCACACCCGTTGCAGGTGACACTAGCCAAAAGGATCGCGGTCGTCTAAAGCGTCGAAATGTCTCGACACATCGACGAATCTGCTGCCATCGTCGCCTTCGGTGCCCTCGCCCAGGAAACCCGCCTTCGGGTCTTTCGGGTGCTGATCGCGGCCCACCCGGAAGGCATCCCGGCCGGGCAGGTGGCTGCCTCGGTCGGCGTCCCTCACAACACCATGTCCACCCACCTTGCGACGCTGACGCGCGCGGGACTCACGCGCTCCCAGAAGCGGGGACGGACGATCTTCTACCAAGCGGACCTTGAAGGCTTCCGCGCCCTTGTCGGCTTCCTGACAAGCGACTGCTGCGGTGGGCGGCCGGATATCTGCGCCCCCATCCTAATGCCCGTTCTGTCCGCCTGCGATTGCACGCCCGAGGAGGTTTCGCCGTGAGCGACCGTGCCTATAGCGTCCTGTTCCTCTGCACCGGCAACACTGCCCGGTCGATCATGGCCGAAGGCATCCTTCGGCAGGAAGGCGAAGGGCGTTTCAACGCCTACTCCGCCGGCAGCCACCCGAAGGGCGTGGTCAACCCGTTCGCCCTGAAGACGCTCGACAGCTTCGGCTACCCGACCGATGGATTCCGGTCGAAGTCCTGGGATGAATACGCTGAGCCCGGCGCCCCGGTCATGGATTTCGTTTTCACGGTTTGCGACACGGCAGCCGGCGAGGCGTGCCCGATTTGGCCGGGCAAGCCGATGACCGCCCATTGGGGCGTCGAAGACCCTGCCGCCGTTGTCGGGACGGACGTTCAGAAGGAAGCCGCGTTCGTGACGGCGTTCCGCTACCTCCGCAACCGGATCCAGGTGTTCACGGCCCTTCCGCTCGGCAGTCTCGACAAGATGACGACCCGCGCGAAGCTCGCCGAAATCGGGGCGATGGAAGGATCAACTGGCCGGGCCAAGGCCGGCTAGTGTCCGGCTTCGATCTTCCGCGACGACTGGCGGCCGAAGCCCTTGGAAGTTGCTTCCTCGTGGCAACGGTCGTCGGCTCGGGAATCATGGCGACGCGGTTGAGCGATGACGTTGCCGTTGCGCTCCTCTGCAACGCCATCGCGACGGGCGCCATGCTGGCCGTGCTGATCGCGATCCTCGCTCCATTCTCGGGAGCCCACTTCAATCCCGCGGTGACGCTGGTCGCGGCAGGGCGCCGCGAGGCAGGGCCGCGCGAGGCGGCCTTCTACATCGTCGCCCAGGTGGGGGGAGCGGTAGCCGGCACCGTTACCGCTCACTTCATGTTCGGGCTCCCTCCCGTTGCCTTTTCGGCGATCCAACGGCACGGCGCCGGGCAGTGGTTTGCGGAGGGGATTGCCACCTTTGGCCTCGTCTCCGTCATCCTGCTAGGCCGTCGATCAACTCGCAGGGCGTTGCCGTGGCTGGTCGGCCTCTACATCGCTGCCGCCTACTGGTTCACGGCCTCCACGTCCTTCGCAAATCCGGCCGTCACCGTGGCGAGGATGCTGACGGACACCTTCGCCGGAATCCGCCCCGTCGATGTCCCGGCTTTCGTTGCCGCGCAGCTTGCCGGCGCGGCTTGCGCGGCAGGTTTGGCAGCATGGCTGTTCCGGTCGCCAGCTATCGGTCGAGCCACGCCGACCGGATCACGGCTGGCAGCCCAGGCGGAGCCGGTTGCACCGCGAGTTCGGCTTCACGGCGGTTCAAATCGAGCGTGAGCAACCCCCTCGCCGCCCAGGCGTACACGGTCGCGTCGAGACATTCGGCTCGACGACCGGGACTTCGTTCCCAACGCCGCACGGGCGCCCCGCGGATGTAGCGGACGATCAGCCTTTCGGAGGCCAGTTCCTCATAGAAGCGCGGCTCCAGGCGGTCGCTGAAGCGGATCGACCGGCCGCGGCTGAGCCGGGACGCAAGGTGTCCTTTCACCCCGTCCACGCCCACGATGAAAAGGCGGCTCCCCTTCGTCTCGCTGGCCTTGATCGCTGGCCGGTTGCCGGCGACGCCCTTCACGGCGACGACGCGGCGGCCAAAGCGCGGCCGGGTGTAGGCAATCACTCTGTCCGACGGAAATGGCGGAGAGGGTGGGATTCGAACCCACGGTACGCTTGCACGCACTCCGGTTTTCGAGACCGGCCCGATCGACCACTCTGGCACCTCTCCGATCCGGACGCCGTGGTCTCAAGGCGCGGACTTATACAGGCGCGGCGCGGGGTGACAAGACGGATCGCGCGGCCAAAACCGCGCGGCGGCGGGATTGGTGCCGGCGGGAGGCGAACGGGTCAGGCGCGGGGGGCTTCCGCGGCGGGCTTGATGGTCTCGCGGAGGATCAGCGGCACCTGGCTGAAGGTGAAGAGGAGGGTGAGCGGCATGACGCCGAACACCTTGAAGCTCACCCAGGTGTCGGTATCGAAGGAGCGCCAGACGACCTCGTTGAGGACGGCGAGGAACACGAAGAACAGCCCCCAGCGCAGCGTCAGCCTGCGCCAGCCTTCGTCGGTGAGCTGGAAGACCGAATCGAAGACGTAGCCGATCAGCGACTTGCCGAAGGCGAGGCCGCCGAGGAGGACGGCGGCGAAGAGGCCGTTGATGATGGTCGGCTTCATCTTGATGAAGGTGGCGTCCTGGAGCCAGAGCGTCAGGCCGCCGAAGATGACCACCACCACGCAGCTGACGAGCGGCATCACCGGCACCCGCCGGATCAGCGCGAGCGAGACGCCGAGCGCGAGGAGCGTGGCGACGATGAAGGCCGCCGTCGCGACGAACAGGCCGGCGTTCTCGGGGTCGGAGCCCGCGATCGAGCCGAGCGCGGGGAATTTCTCCACCAGCCAGGCGCCGCGGGCGTTGGCGAAGAAGAAGACGATCAGCGGCCCGAGCTCAAGCACGAGCTTGAGGAGCGGGTTCACCTGCTTCGCGCCGGGCGCTTCCGGCTGATTTGGCGCCGCCTCGAACTGAACCATGATGTCAGTGTCCTTCACACGTCAAAGGCCGGCAATGGCGCGGGCGAAATCGCGCGCGGCGAAGGGTTCGAGATCGTCGACGCCCTCGCCGACGCCGATGAAATGCACCGGAAGCCCGAAACGCGACGACAATGCGACGAGAATGCCGCCGCGCGCGGTGCCGTCGAGCTTCGTCATCACGAGGCCGGTAACGCCGGCCGTCTTCTGGAAGATCTCGACCTGCGAGAGGGCGTTCTGGCCGGTCGTGGCGTCGAGGGTGAGGATGACGTGGTGCGGCGCGGCGGGATCCTGCTTCCGGATGACGCGGATGACCTTTTCGAGCTCCGCCATCAGTTCGGCGCGGTTCTGCAGCCGCCCGGCGGTATCGATGATGAGGACGTCGGAGCCGTCCGCCTTCGCCTCGCGGAGCGCCTCGAAGGCAAGGCTCGCCGCATCCGAGCCGGCCTCGCGCGCAATCACCTTCGAGCCGGTGCGCCCGCCCCAGATCTTCAGCTGGTCGATGGCGGCGGCGCGGAACGTGTCGCCGGCGGCGAGCGTCACCGCGAGGCCTTCCGCGCGGTATTTGGCCGACAGCTTGCCGATGGTCGTCGTCTTGCCCGTGCCGTTGACGCCGACGACGAGGATCACCTCGGGGCCGCGGCGGCCAATGACGAGAGGCCGCGCCACGGGCGTCAGCACCTTCTCGACTTCGGCGGCGAGGATCGCCTTCAC
Source organism: Bauldia sp. (assembly GCA_020849325.1). Lineage (GTDB taxonomy): Bacteria > Pseudomonadota > Alphaproteobacteria > Rhizobiales > Kaistiaceae > JADLGL01. Next base: position 58,359 of record JADLGL010000024.1, read on the forward strand.
GTCCTCGTCGGACAGCTCCTTGCCGAAACGCTCCTTCGCGAGGGTCCTGGTGATCGACGCCGCCACGTCGATGCCGAGGTCGGCCCGGATCAGTGCCTCCTCGAACTCCTCGAGCGTCGCGCCGTCGAGCTTCCGTTTCGTGAAGATCGAGGCGATCGAGCCCGAGAGGGCGGACGACGACCGGGTGAGGCCGCGCCGGAGCCGGCCGAGCCAGCCGACGCGCTCGTGTTCCACCGGGGCGTCCGGGGCGGGCGCGCCGGGCAGGTCGTCGAGCGGATGGGGGGGCAGCCCGGCGTCGCCGGTGTCGCGCGCGAAGAGGGCCGGCATCTCGGCTTCGAGCGGCAGGTCGGGAGGCGGGGGCGGCGGCTCCACGGCGTCCGGGGCCGCCGCGCCGCCTCCGAACATGCGGCGGAACAGGCCGCGCTTCTCCTCGGCCATCAGGCGGCCTCGCGCCGGCTGGCGCCGGCCATCGGCACCCGCATCGCCGGGGATGCGGTCACGTTCGCGCGACGGCCGAAAGCAGGGATCCTGGTCATGTCTGAACCGGTTGCGGGACAGGGCCCTACATAGTCCCGCGGCGACGCTTTTCCAAACCGGGCGGCAGGCGTATCGATTGAGCCCTCGCGGGGCGCCGCACCCGACGCTCCGCGATCAAAGCCCCGATCAGGACCGCAGGGGGTCGCCGGATGCCCCGAAGACCCGGACTCCGAACTTTCGTCCTCGCCCTCGCGCTGGCGACGGTCGCTGTTGCGCCGGAGGCGGTGCCGCGGGTGGCTGAATCTCCGGCTTCAGCGCCCGCAGTCGCCGCGGAAACCGATGCGCCGGCGCCAGAAATCGGGCGGAACAGCTTCTCGTTGATGGTGGGCCTCTACACGACGAGCTTCTGGGCGCGCTCGTTCAGCGTCAACGAGGTGGGCTACGAGCCAAACTTCGTCATCGCGCTCATCTCCGGCCGCGATTTGATCACGACGCCCGTCGGTCTCCGCGTCGGGCACGAGAGCGGCATAGCGCTCCGGTTCGGGAAGGACTTCTCGATCGAGATGTGGCGGGCGGTGACCGTCTCGTTCGGCGCCCGGCTGATCGGGCGGATCATGGTGACGCCGCAGCTGGCGCTCGGCCTCAGCTCCGTCAGCAACCTCATCGGCGTCGAGGTCGCGCGCGAGGCGGCGGTGGAGAACGGTGACATGAGCCGGCTCGTCTACAACGGCTCGCAGCTCGCCTGGCTGTTCGAGAACATCCCCTTCATCGAGTTCTTCTACCGGCTGCACCACCGCTCCGGCGCGCTCGGTTTCTGGGGCAACGTGCCGGACGGGCACAACGCCAATTCGATCGGGTTCCAGATCCGGTATTGAGACCGGCGACCCGATGGGCGCTCGAACCGGCGCTTTGTCGGTTCGGGAGGGGCGCCAGGTGCCGGCCTTGATGCCGTTACCCCCTCCGAAGGCGGCGGCGCTTCGCTTGCCGCGTTCCGCCTCCCCGCAAGGCGGAGGCTCAAAAATGCTTGAATACGCCGGGACTTCTCTTCCGGCCTGGACGACTACCGGAGCGGAGAGGCGAGGACGAGGTCGGCCGTCACCGGGAGGTGGTCGGAGCCGAGCGCCGGTCCGAGGCGGACGGGCGTCCAGTGGACGTCGGACGAGACGAGAATGTGATCGACGGGCGCGCCGAAGGAGAGCGGCAGGCCTTCGCGGTCGACGAGCCGCGTCGCCGACGGCAGGAGCCGGCCCGAGGTGTCGGTGAGATTGCCGGTGTCGAGGAGGCGGCGAAGGTGCGGCGACCACGACGGCGTGTTGAAGTCGCCGGCCACGATCACCGGCATCATCAGCGCGTCGCGCCGGGCGGCGACGCCGACATCCGCAAGAATGCGGTTCCTGGCCTCCCAGTCCGCCGCGCCAAAGCGCGGCGTCGGCGCGTGGACGGCATAGAAGGCGACCCGCATGTCGTCGACGTCGAGCACCGCGCGCATCACCCGGTATGCCGTCCGGCCGACGCGCTCGGTCGCAGCGAAGGTGAGCTCCATGATCGGGTGGCGGCTGAGAATCTCGATGTCGGATTCCTCGACGGCCGTGCCGGCCGAGGAGTAGGGGTAGACGTCGCGAAGCGAGGCGACGACGGCCTCCTTGAACGGGCCGAACGTCTCCTGCAAGGCCACGACGTCGGGCAGCTCCGCGCGCAGGAACGTGCCGATCGTCTCGGGATGGGCGTTGCCCACCAGCGTGTTGAAGGTCGTGACACGAAACGGCCGGCCGGCGGGCTCCCCGGCCGGCGGTGTGCGCCAGGCCGAGCCGACGAGGCCGGCGCAGACGATGAGGAGGACAGCGGCCGTCGCCGCGGGCAGGCGCCAGCCGAGAACCAGCATCGCCGCGAAGAGGGCGTAGGCGCCGAAGGCGAGCCAGGGCAGGAAGAAGACGAGGAGATCGCCCGGCCAGAACCACTCGGCGGCGATGAGCGCCACCGCCGGCGCGAGGCCGAGGACGGCGAGGAGGGCTTTGAGGATCGGCACGCCGAGGGTCCACCGGTGGGCAGCACGGCCCCGCGCGAGCCTAACGCGGAAAGAACGGGGGCGTGACGGCGCGCGGCCGTCTTTCACCACAATACTGCGCCCCGGCCGCAGGTCCGCCGCGCCATCGTCGGCGGTCTGCCGCCAGCGGTCGTTTCTGTGAACATGCCCGACCGGGTGGTCTTGACCGGGAACGAATCCGGTTAAGGTCGGGCGACGGTCGAGAGGGGCCGTTGGCGTGCCGGGAGGGGCCGGTATCGATTTGCGTAAGACGTTGTTTGGTCTCGCCTGCCTGGCGCTGGTCGCCGGATGTACCACGATCGTGCCGGCGGAGGGGCCCGAGGCACGCCATGGCGATGAGGCTGCCGCGCCCGCGGCGAGGCCCGGCTACGCGGCGGACGGCACGCTGCAGCCGTGGGTCGAAACCTCCCATGGCGAAATCCGCCGGGTCAGCGGCGCGGAAGGCTGCGTGGCCCTCACCTTCGACGACGGGCCGCACCCGACGCTGACGCCGCGGCTCCTCAATCTCCTTGCCGAAGAGAACGTCCACGCAACGTTCTTCCTCGTCGGGCAGCGGGCGCAGGAATGGCCGGACGTCGTCCGCGCGATCAGCGCCGGCGGCCACGAGATCGGCAACCATTCGTGGAACCACGCGAACCTGACGCAGCTCGAGAACAGCGCGATCACGCGGCAGCTCGCCATGACGGACGCGGCGATCTTCGCGATCATCGGCCGGGAGCCCGACATCGTGCGCCTCCCCTATGACGCGGGCAGCCCGCGCGTCCTCAGCCTCATCGACCGGCCGGTGATCTTCTGGGACATCGACACGCTCGACTGGAAGGCGGGGTCCGTCGGCGAGATCGTCGATTCCGCGGTCCGCCGGGCCTGGTCCGGGTCGATCGTGCTGATGCACGACATCCACGCCAACACCGTGAGCGCCGTGCGCGGCGTCATCGACGGTCTCCGCGCCCGCGGCTTCGAGTTCGTCACCGTGTCGGAGCTCCTCTCCGGACGGCCCTGCCGCGTAAGCACGGTGGTGGCGGCGGCGGGCCCGTAGCTTCGGCGCCTGGAGTTTGATCCGTCGAAGCCGGATCACGCTCGTCGCTCTATCCCTTGATGGAGCATGATCTTTTTCGAAGAACCGGCAACCGCTTCTTCGGATCATGCTCTAGCCGCGGAGAAGGCCGGGCGCAGTTTTCGGGCCGAGGACGCGCCAGGCGTTCACCGGCGCCGCCTTGCCCTCGAGTTCGATCGGGCCGACCGGCTCGGCGTCGAACAGCGGCGCGACGAGGCGCCAGGTGTCCTCCGAGGCCTGGATCGTGCCCGGTTCCGCCGTCTGCTCCATCCGCGCGGCGACGGCCACCATGTCGGCCGGCGCAGTCGTGTCGGCGCCCGAGTTGGCCTGGGTCGCGACCGCCGGGCCGGTGTGGATGCCGATCCTCATGCGGAGGCCGACACCGAAGCGTGAGCGGAGCTCGGCGTCGTAGGTCCGCATTGCCGACATCATGGCGATCGCGGCGAGGACGGCGCGCTCAGCGTCATCCCAGCGCGCCGCCAGCAGGCCGAACACGACCGTGATCGCGTCGCCCGGAAGCTTCGAGACCGTGCCACCATAGCGGAGCGCGGCGGCGGAGAGGTGGCCGACCGCGCCCTGGACGACGTCCGCCCAGTCATCGGCGCCGAGTTGCTCGGCGAGTGAGGTCGAGCCGACGACGTCGCCGAAGAGGACCGTGACCGTGCGGAGTTCGCGCCGCGGCGACACGTTGCCCGGCGGCGCTCCGTTGTCCGTTACCGCCATCTGTACGCTCCGGCCGCGATGCCCCCGCCGCACACCCCGATCGAGGCGTCCCGCTCGCGTTGGCAGAGGGCTCCGCCGCGATCCGCGCCCGGAGTCATCGACCCCGGATGAAACCGACGTAGATCGACAGGAAGACGACGACGATCCCGATGTTCGTCGCGAGCCGAAGCCCGAACCTGTCGCGGAGGAACAATGCATCGACGGCGAGGATGGTGACGATCATCGCCCCGATCAGCAGTTCGGTCTGCGTCTGCCTCGTCATTCCGATCCTCGCCAGCGGTATACCCGGGCGAGGCTATTCCTTTCCCTCGCGATGTCGAGTGCCCGTCGCGGCGGGCAGCAACGAGCGCGGCGGTCTTCGAAGATCGCGGGTTACCTGAACAGATGGCAACGGGCGTCTCATTGCGCGTTCAGAACAGGAGAGTATTCCTCGGGTCGTTACTGCGTTTCCCAACCACGAGTGTCGCAGTGCCATAGCACCGAAACACAACGCCCCAGGAGTTACGAAAATGCTCTCGAAGTTGTTCCATCCGACCATAGAATTGCGGTCGCCCCGCCGCCGCCTGGCCCGCGTCGCCGCCGCCATCTCCGGCCTTCTCGTCGCCGCTGCCGGCGCCCTTTCCGCGACCCCCGCCGCCGCCGTCAACATCGTCACGATCCAGCAGGTCTCTAGCGGCCGCTTCCTCGATGCCCATGAGATCGAGGGCATGGACTACCGCCTCGTCACGCGGCCGGCGCAGAACAACAGCACGCAGTACTGGCGGATGGTGCCGCTCGGCGGCAACGTCTACACGCTGCAGCAGATGAGCAACAACCGCTTCGTCGACGCGCACGAATACGACGCCGCCGACTGGCACCTCGTCACCCGCACGGCGCAGAACAACGACACCCAGCGCTGGATCTTCACCGCGCAGGGCGGCAACATCTTCACCATCCAGCAGGTCTCGAACGGCCGTTACGTCGACGCCCATGAGACGGATACCGCCGATTTCGGCGTCGTGACCCGGACGTGGCAGGGCAACTCGACCCAGCAGTGGCGCGTGGTGACGGTGTTCACCGAGCCGGATCCGGTCGTCGTCCCGCCGGTGTCGTCGTCGGGCTCGTTCCAGATCATCCCGCAGCAGCAGGTCAATCTCGACAACGGCCAGGTCGGTCCGGGCGGCGGTGCCGATCTCGGTTACCAGGTGCAGGGCTTCACCCGCCAGATCGCCCCGATCAACGGCGCCCAGATGTCCTTCACCAACGGCGCCCAGCGCGGCTTCGTCGGCTGCTCGGCGGCCGCCTTCAGCTCCAGCGCGGTGCCGCAGGCGAATCTCTCGGTCGGCAACTATGTCTGCATCCGCACCAACAATGGCAGGATCAGCGAGATGCGCATCGACGCCATCGGCCAACTGATCGGCGCGCTGACCATCAGCTACACGACCTGGTAGGTCGAATCCCCGCCGGCCCGTGAAGCCGGCGCCGCAAGAGAAAGGCCGCGGCCCCTTCCGGAGCTGCGGCCTTCTTCGTTTCCGAAGCGAAGCGCCTGCCCGCTACGGGGCGGGCGGCGCGACGTAGGGCACCATCGTACCGGCCTGGTAGATGAAGGTGCCGTATTCCTGGACGCGGCGCATGCCGTCGGCGTCGAAGGCGACGTTGCCGGTCACGCCCAGGTAGGTCTCCGCAACCACGCGGATCGCATCGCGGACCGCATCGTGATCGGTGGTCCCGGCCGCCTGGACGGCGAGCGCGGCGATCATCGCGGCGTCGTAGCCGAAGGCGCCGAACACCGTCAGCGGCTCCTCCCCATAGGCCGCGACATAGGCGGCGCGGTAGGCCTCGTAGAGTTCGCCCGAAACCGCGTGCTCGATGCCGCGGATGCCTTCACCGATCTCCGGTGTCGGGGCGACGTCGGCGGTCCAGTTCGACATCTCGGCCGCGAGCCAGGTGCCGGCGACGTCGATGCCGAGCTCGAAGGCCTGGCGGAGGATGAGGATCGCGTCGGCGCCGTAGGCGAAGAAGATCACGACGTCGGGGTTCGACGCCATCACCTGTCGGAGTTCGGCGCGGTAGTCGGTCTTCTGCTCTTCGTAGCGGACGGCGGTGCAGGGAATGCCGGCGGCGGTCGCGGCCTCGCAGGTCGCGGCCTCGACGCCGACGCCCCAGGCATTGTTCGGGAAAAGCGTCGCGACATTGGTGGCGCCGAGGTCTTCGCGGGCCATGTCGACGAGCTGGTAGCCCTGGAGGCCGGCGAGGCCGATGGCGTTGAAGAAGTAGCCGCCGGCGCCGACTTCGCGGAGGAGCGGCGAGTTGGCGCCGATCGAGATGTGGGGCACGCCGTTCTCGGTCGTGTACTGGCCGGTCGGGAGCGTGCGGCCCGACGAGTACTCGCCGAGCACCACGGCAACCTGGTCGACGGTGACGAGCTTCCGGACCGCGTCCGTCGCCGCCAGCGGCCGCGATTCGTCGTCCTCGACGATGAGGCTGATCGGCATGCCGAGCACGCCCGGGCCGAGGCGCCTCATGGAGCCGTCGACCATCGGCAGGGCGACGCCGGCGTTGACGGCGTTGACGGCCATCTCGACGCCGCGGAGCATGTCGAGGCCGACGACGGAGCTGGTGCCGGTGAGGGGGGTGAACATGCCGAACTTCACCTCCTGGGCGGAGGCGGTCGTGGCGGCGAAGCCGATCGCGGCGGCCGCAGCAACGCCGAGGAAGCTCGACGCAATTTTACGTCTGGTCATGGAAACGATGTCTCCTTGTGGGACGGGCGAACGAGGTTTCGCGGGCGCGCACACCCAGTCGACGCGGAACAAATCACCGTGCCGTGCCGCCACTGCGTCGACCTTAGCCAAACCCCGCCGCGGCGGGAATGCCTCCCGCAATGCGGGAATGCCCATATTTCGGCATCAGGCGGTAGCGTTGCCGGGAGCCCGTCCATCCGGAGCCCATGACGGCCGTCCGATACGCGGTGGCCGATGCGGGTGGCCGGCGCACATCAGGCGGGCACGGGCTGGCCGCGGTCCGCGGCCGCCGGAAGCCGGAGCGTCACCTCGAAGCCCGGCGCGAGGTTGCGGAAGCCGACGCTGCCGCCATTGTCGCCGGCAATGTCGGCCACGATCGCAAGGCCGAGGCCGTGGCCGGGCCCGGCCTCATCCATCCGGACGCCGCGGCGGACAAGGTCCGGCAGGCGCTCCTCGGCGATCCCGTCCCCGTCGTCGCGGGTGACGATCAGGGCCTCGCGATCGACGATCGCCGCCGCGATCCCGATCGACGACCGTGCGTGCCGCACCGCGTTCTCGACGATGTTGCCGAGTGCCTCGACCAGCGTCTCCAGCTCGATGGCGGCCTCGACGTCGGGGGCGATATCGGTGGCGATCGCGAGCCGGTCGCCTGCCGGCGTGCGGCGGATGACCCTGAGGACGCGGTCGACGGCTTCCGCCACCGAGGCGCGTTGGCGGCGGGTCGTCGGCGCTGCGATCGCGCGGGCGAGTTCCCGGTCGACGGCGGCGCCGATCGTGGACCACACGACCGAGACGTGCTCCGCCGTCACGGTGTCGCCCCGCTTCGCGAGGCGCTCGATCTCGCCCGCCAGCAGCTGCAGGGGCGTCTTGAGCGAGTGGGCGAGGTCGGCCGCGCGCGTCCGCGCCCGCCGCACCGCGAGATCGGAGGCGTCGAGAAGGGCATCCACTTCGTCGACGAGGGGCTGGACTTCGTCGGGGTAGCCCTTTCCGAGGCGCAGGAGGTCGCCCGACTTGATCCTGCCGAGCCGCGCTTGCACCGCCGCGAGCGGCCGCAGCCCTACGGTCGTCTGGAGGAACGACGCGGCGAGGAGGAAGACCGCCAGAACGAGGAGGTAGGGCAGGAGATCGCCGCGGAACGCTGCCGTCGCCGCGTCGATCTCCGCCCGGTCGAGGGCGACGGCGATGCGCGCCTCCGATCCGCCGAGCCGGTCGGGGAGGGTGACCACGCGCTCGACGACGAGATGTTCGCCCGCAGGGAAGCCGTCGGTTCGGTAGCTCGCCAGCACGCCCGCCGCAGGGCGCGGACCCAGCGGAATCGCCTCGTCCCACAGGGAGCGCGAGCGGAGGATCTGCCCCTCGGCATCGACCTGCCAGTAGTACCCCGAATAGGGCTGTGCGAGCCGCGTGTCGGCGGGCGGCGAGGGGATTGCGAGAAGGCCGTCGGCCCCCCGGTCGATGCCGGCGGCAAGCTGGTCGAGGGTGGCGGCGAGCTGGGCCACCACGCGGCGCTCGACGTGGCGCTCGAAGAGGAGCGTGAGGGCGGCGGCAGTTCCCGCCATCGCCAGGACCACCGCGATGATACCGGCCAGGAGCAGTCGCAGCCGGAGCGAACCGCGCCTCACGGTGTCGCGGCGATCTGGTAGCCGAAGCCGCGGCGGGTCAGGATCGTCCCGGGACCGAGCTTCTTCCGCAGCCGCGCGACGATGGCCTCGAGCGCATTCGCCTCCCGGGCGTCGTCGGTGCCGTGGAGGTGCTCGAGGAGTTCGCCGGGCGGCACAACGCGGTTGCGGTGCATCATCAGATACTCGATCACGCGGTATTCGAGCGGCGACAGCTGCCGGGGCAGTCCGCCGACCGAAAGGCGCATCGTCCGCGTGTCGAGCGCGAGGGCGCCGACCTCCACCATCGGCGACGGCAAGCCTGCCGAACGGCGGATGAGCGCCCGCACCCGCGCGAGGAGTTCCTCGATCCGGAACGGCTTGGGAAGATAGTCGTCGGCTCCGGCATCGATCCCCTCGACCCGCTCGTTCCAGCGGCCACGGGCGGTGAGGACGAGGATGGGCGTGGAAACGCCCGCCGCGCGCCATCGCTTCAGCACCGTCAGGCCGTCGAGTCCGGGAAGCCCCAGGTCGAGGACGATGAGGTCGTAGTCTCCGGTCTCGCCTTCGAACCAGGCGGTCTCCCCGTCGGCCGCCTGCTCGACCACGAAGTTCGCCGCCCGGAGAGCAGCGGCGACGTCGGCGGCGATGCCCTCCTCGTCCTCGACCACCAGGATCTTCATTCGTCGTCGTCCGGCACGATCGCCCCGGTGACGGCGTCGACGGTGATCTCGACGAGGCGTCCGGCGGGCGTTCTGAGTTCGAGGACGTAGAGGGCGCGGCCGTCCTCGCATTCGAGCTCGACCTCGATCAGCGTACCCTCGAACAGGGTCGCGAGGTTCCGGAGGATCGTCGACAGCGGCAGGATCTCGTGGGCGGTGACGGCGGCGAGCGCACGGTCGTGGTCGTCGCTCGCGGCGCACGCGCGGTCGTCGTCATCGGCGTGGGCCGGGAGACCGGGCAGGAGGGCGAGGACGGCGAGGGCCGCGAGTTTCCGGAGACCGTTCTTCATGGACGCACATTGATCGGCCGGTCTGACAACTGGCTGACAGCCCCCATCAGCGGCGCGTCAGCGCGGTTGCCCAATCTCCCGCCATCGAACGGCAATGACGCCGCTCGCCAGGAGACAAGCACATGCGCAAGGCATTCGTCATCACCACCCTCGTCGCCGCCGCCGCTGCCATTCCCTTCCTCGGCGCGGGTGCCGCGATCGGCCAGATCGCCGCTCCGGTCCCGGCGATGGCGCTTCCCGTCGCGGCCCTTCCTGCCGGCTGGCTCGGGCTCGGCGAGATCGCCACCCGCCTCGGCGCCGAGGGGTGGACCGTGCTGAAGATCGAGGCCGAGCCGGACGACGGGAACTACGAGGCGTGCCTCGTCGGCGCCGACGGTCGCGCGATCGAGGCGCGCATCGACCCGCTGACCGCCGCGATCCTGTCGCAGAAGGCGGACGACTGCCACGACGACGACTCCGGCAGCCGCAGCGACTGAAGGAGCCGGTCGCGGCGCGAGGCGACGGCAGGTTCCGCGTCGCCGGCCTCGCGCCGATCAGCCTGCGGCCGGCGGGGCGTGGCCGCCACCGAGGAAGGCGGCGCGGATCTTCTCGTCGGCGAGGAGGTGTTTCGCCTCGCCTTCGAAAGCATTGCGGCCATCGACGAGCACATAGCCGCGGTGGGAGATTTCCAGCGACCGCTGCGCCTCCTGCTCGACGATCAGGATCGCGCGGCCGGAGCGGTTGATCTCAGCCACCTTCTCGAACACCTCGCCGGCCATGCGTGGCGAGAGGGCGGCCGAGGGTTCGTCGAGGATGAGGATCGACGGATTCGTCATCATCGCGCGGCCCATCGCGAGAAGCTGGCGCTGGCCGCCCGAAAGCGTCCGGGCCCGCCGTCTCCGGTGCCCGGCAAGGACCGGGAACTCGGCAAAGACCTCATCCATCCGGGCCGAGAGCGTGCCGCGGTCGAGGAGATAGCCGCCCATCTTCAGGTTTTCCGTCACGGTCAGCGACGGGAAGACGTTGTCGAGCTGCGGCACGAAGGCGAGGCCGCGGCGGACGCGCTGGTCGGCGCGCTCGGCCGTGATGTCCTCGCCGCGGAGTTTCACGGTCCCGACGCGCGGGACGATGTAGCCCATGACGACGCGGAGAACGGTGCTCTTGCCGGCGCCGTTCGGGCCGATGATCGTGACGATCTCGCCCTCGCCGAGGGTGAGGCTCGTGCCGTGGAGGATTTCGGCGGCGCCGTAGCCGGCATGGACGCCGGTCATCTCGATCAGCGCCATGGCCGCCTCATGCCGCCGGCCGCGCGGCCGGCCCGGCGAGATAGGCGCGCAGCACCTCCTCGCGGGCGAGGACTTCCGCCGGCTCGCCTTCCGCGATGATCCGTCCGGCGTCGAGGACCGAGATGCGGTCGCAGCTCGAGCGGATGAAATGCATGTTGTGCTCGACGATGAGGAAGTTCCGCCCTTCGTCGCGCAGCTTCCGGATGACGGCGGCGATCTCCTCCGCGAGCACCGGGTTCACGCCGGCCACCGGCTCGTCGAGGAGGATCAGTTTCGGGTCGGCCATCAGGATCTGGGCGAGCGCCAGCAGCTTCTTCTGGCCGCCGGACAGGCTGCCGGCATACTCGTCGGCCTTCCCGGCGAGGTTGACGATGGCGAGGAGGTCGCGGGCGCGGGCGCGGAACGCCCTCTCCTGGCGGCTGACGCCGCGGGGGCGGGCGACGAGGTTGACGAAACCCTCGCCGAGCTGGTCCTGCGGGGCGAGGAGCATGTTCTCCATCACCGTCATCCGCGTCGGGCAGGCGGTGGCCTGGAAGGTGCGGCAAAGGCCGAGCCGGGCCACCCGGTGCGGCGAGGCGCGGCCGATGTCGCGGCCCTCGAAGGCGACCGTCCCCGCGTCCTGGCGCATGAAGCCGGAGACGACGTTGAAAAGGGTCGTCTTGCCCGAGCCGTTCGGCCCGATCAGGCCGTAGACGAGGCCCTTCGGCACTTCCATGGAAACGCCCGCCAGCGCGACGAGGCCGCCGAAGCGCTTTTCGATGCCGCGGACGGAGAGCAGCGCATCGGTCATGGCGCCGACCTTCGCCGTCGTTCGGGCAGGAGGCCGTTCGGGAGATAGAGGATCACGAGGATGATGATGATCCCGATGACGATGAGCCGCAACGAGCCATAGACCTGCCCGTTGATCGTCCAGCCGAAGAGGTTTTCGAGCCAGCCCGGAACGAACCGGCTGGAGTTGTAGAGCGCCATCACGAGGAAGGTGCCGACGAGCGATCCGAACATGTTGCCGGCGCCGCCGAGGATCACCATCGCCCAGATCAGGAAGGTCTCGATCGGGCGGAAATATTCCGGCTCGATGAAGGCGTTGTAGTGGGCGAAGAGGCCGCCGGCGAGGCCGCCGATCGCTCCGCCGATCGCCATCGCCCGGATGCGGAAGAACGACACGCGCTTGCCGAGCGCGAGTGGTACGGCATCGTCCTCGCGGAGCGCCTTCAGCGTCCGCGCGAAGGGCGTCCGCGACAGCCAGATGCAGAAGACGAGCGTCGCGAGGAGGCACGCCATCACCAGGCCGAGATAGAACCAGCCATAGGCGGCGTTCGAATAGCCCTCCGCGTTGAACCAGTCGCGGAGCGGACGGGGAATGCCGGAAACGCCGAGCGCCTGGCCGACATTCGGGCCGTCGAGCGAGGTGTTGAGGAAGAAGATGCGGAGGATTTCCGCGACGGCCAGCGTCGAGATCGCCCAGTAGTCCTGCTGCAGGCGGGCGGTCGGGAGGGCCATCAGCACGCCGAACGCCGCCGCCGCGCCGCCGCCGGCGAGGATGCCGAAGGTGATGTCCCAGCCGTTGAGGACGACGAGGATGGTCGAGACGTAGGCGCCGAGCATGAAGAAGGCGACGTGGCCGAGATCGACCAGCCCCGCGAGGCCGAACTGGACGTTCAGGCTCAGCGACAGCATCGCCCAGATGCCGGCGATCGTCAGGAGGTAGACGAGGAAATCGACGAAGCCGGTCATCGCTTCGCTCCGAGCAGGCCCTGCGGCCGGATGAGGAGCGCGAGGATGAGGAGGACGAAGGCCGACGCCGCCTTGTAGCCGGTCGGGATGAAGACGAAATCGCCGGCGTCGAAGCCGAACCACTGGAGGATCGGCCCCCAGTTGATGGCGACGCTGACATTCTCGGCGAAGCCGATGAGGAGGGCGCCGAGCATCGCGCCATAGGGGTTGCCGATACCGCCCAGAATCGCCGCCGCGAAGACCTCGATGATGAGGCCACCGCCCATGTCGGGCTTGATCTGGGTGTTGAGGCCGACCAGCACGCCGCCGAGCGCGGCGAACGCGGCGCCGATGAACCAGACCCAGCGGATGACGCGGTTGGTGTCGATGCCGCTCGCCTGCGCGAGCGGGGCATTCTCCGCCGTGCCGCGCATGGCAACGCCCAGCCTCGTTCGGCTGAGGAGGACATAGAAGGCGACGATCGCGACGATCGCCGTGACGATGACCGTGACCTGGTAGGGCGTGATGAAGAGCGGCCGCGCTTCCCAAGTCTCGACCCGCCAGCGCACGAGCGGCATTCCGTAGCTCTGGCCGCCCGGGCCCCAGATCGCGCGGATCGTCTCGCGGAGCACGATGCCGAGGGCAAAGCTCGCGATCATCAGCATGATCGGCGCCGCCTTCCGGAGGCGCCGGAAGATCACGAAGTCGGTCGCAATGCCGAAGAAGCCGGTGATGACGATGGCGATCGCCGCGGCAATCGGAAGGGGCAGCCCGGCCCCGGTCGAGAGCGCCAGCGCGAGATAGGCGCCGATGGCCGCGAATTCGAGATGGGCGAAGTTGGCAAAGCGCAGCATGCCGTAGGTCATCGTCACGCCGACGGCGAGCAGCGACAGCTCGGCAGTACGGATCAGGCTGTCGACGACGACTTGCAGCAACCGAACGGCCCCGGCGCCCCGCGCAGCCGGGAATCGGCGGGAGCGATCGCGACACCGTAGCGCGGGTGCGGCGCGGATGCCGCATCGTTTTCGCCATTGCGGCGGGGTTGCGTTCCGTGCCCGCGCATCGTCGTCGCGGCCCGGCCCGGTGCGGACGTGCTGCGGGACGAGCCGTCCAGCCGGCGAAACGTTTCTGCCGGCCTGAATTCGGCTCCTTGCTGCGGCGCGGCGGCGGCGCTAGAGCCGTCCCGTGTCAGACGCCGGTACCCCTCGCAAGAAATCGTTCGGCTTCGGCGTCGTCCGCATCGGCCTCTTCATCGAGCGCCATGGCCGGCTCGCCTGGGGCATCGCCGCGCTCGTGACGGCGGTCACGATCTACGGCCTCTTCCACGTCTCGGTCGATCGCGATCTCCGGGACATGTTCCGTGGCGAGACGGCGCTCTACCAGACCTATGTCGCGACGACGGAAGCCTTCGTCGACCCCGAGAACCAGGTGATCGTCCTCGTCGAGGGCGAGGGCATACGCACGCCGGAAGGTCTCCGCGCGCTCGAGGACCTCCAGCTCGAGCTGCAGCTCCTCGACGATGCCGGCAACGTCTTCTCGATGTTCTCGCTGCGGACGGCGCCGGACGGCGCGGGCGCGACGCTGCCGGTGATCGACGGGGATGGAGGGCTGGACGACGCGACCATCGCGGCGATCAGGGAGCATCCGCTCCAGGGCGAGAGCCTCGTTTCGGCTGACGGGACGGCGATGATTTTCGTCGTCACCCATGTCGAGCCGAAGGCGACGCTCGAGCAGCACACGGCGCTGATCGCCGAGATCGACGGCGCGGTGGATTCAGCGCTCGCCGGCACCGGGCTCACCGTCACCGTCACCGGCTTCGCGGCGCTGCGGACCGAGATCGTCCGGCTCCTCAAGCGTGACCAGCTCGTCCTCAACGGCTCCGGCGCGATCGTGGGGCTGCTCCTCAGCCTCGTCCTCTTCCGCTCGTTCATCGGCGCCCTCATCACGGCGCTGCCGGCGGCGCTCGGTGCCCTCACGCTGATCGGCTGGAACGGCGCGTTCGGCGTGCCGGTGACGATCCTCTCCAACGTGGTACCGGCGCTGATCATGGTGATCGGCTACGCCGACGGCATGCACATCACCTCGGCGTTCCGACGGTTCCGGAGCCAGGGGCTGTCGGTGGCGAAGGCGGAACGGCACGCGCTCGCGGAAGTCGGTCCGGCCTGCATCCTGTCGGCGCTGACGACGGTCGTCGCCTTCCTGTCGATGTTCTTCTCCGACGTCCGCATTCTCCGCGATTTCGCGATCATCGGGTCGATCGGCACGCTCCTCGGCGCCTGGGTGGTGATCCTCGGCCATCTGATGGTGACGCGGGCGCTCGGGAAGTACTGGAAGGTCGGTGCCGGCGTGCCGGCGAGCCCGCTCGAGATTGCGGCGAAGCCCGTCGCCGCAATCGCGCGCTGGGTGATCCCGCGGGCGTGGCCGATCTCGATCCTCGCCGTTCCGCTGACGCTCGGCCTCGGCATCCTCTTCCTCCTCGTGCCGCCGGAACACTCGGTGCGGGAAACGCTGCCCGCCAACAGCGCCTCGACCATCGCCCTCCAGACCATCGACGACGATCTCGGCGGCGCCTTCCCGATCCAGATCGTGGTCCCCCTCGACGGCGTCGCTCCTGCCTCGGCCGCGGGGCTGGCGCGGATCGAGGCGGTGCACCAGGCGGTCGCCGCCGTGCCGGGCATCGCCTCGCCGCCGCTGTCGCTGTGGAGCTTTGCCGACTGGCTGGGCGACGGAACGGAGCCGCTGCCGGAGCGGGTCGCCGCCGTGCTCGACCAGTTGCCCGAGGACGCGCTCCGCCGCTTCGTCGGCCCGCCGGGCGCGCTCGTCACGGTCAATGTCCGCGAGGCGAGCACCACGGAGACGAGCCTCCTGATCGACCGGATCGAGGCGGCGGTCCATGCCGTTGCGCCCGATGCGCTCGTCACCGGCTCGACGGTCGTCAACACGCGCGAGGCGACGCGAACGATCCTGAACCTCTCGACCGGTTTCGGTTCGGCGATCGTCATCGCGCTCATCCTGATGGCGATCGCGCTCAGGAGCGTCGGCGTCGGCATCGTCGCGGCGATCCCGAACGTGCTGCCGATCGCCGCGACCGGCACGCTCCTCTTCTTCCTCGGCACGGGGATGCAGATCACCAGCGTCGTGTCGCTCACCGTCGCCTTCGGCATCGCCGTCGACGACACGATCCACTACCTCAACCTCGTCCTCCGCCAGCGCGGCGACCTCAACCGCCGCCTCATCGGCGCCGCGCACGACATCGGCCCGGTGCTGATCGGCACGTCGCTCGTGATCGTCGTCGGCCTCTCGATGACGCTGACGAGCGGCCTCGCCTCGGTGCAGCAGTTCGGCCTCCTGGCCATGGTGACGCTGGTGGTCGCGATGGCGGGCGACCTCATCATCTCGCCGGCGCTGATCGCCGGGCCGTTTCGGCGGCTGTTCGAGAGAGGGAAGCGCGGGGGGACGGGCGCGGGCGCGGGCGAATAGCGCCCGCGCTCGCTCCCGCGAACTTTTGGGGGCACGCGCGCCGAGACCAACAACCGCCCATCCCAGCGCGAGAGCGCTTGAGTGAATCTCCGTCGGCCCCGATCACGGTGAGGGGGCAACGGTGGTGGCGGCACCGGCGGCGCTGGCGTCGGAACGGGCCTCAAATAGCGGGCGGTTGCACGCCACCGCCGCCCCTCAGCATAATGGCGGCGCCGGCTCCGAAGGCGCGGCGCGGGGAGAATTCATGTCCGGCATCGTCCACAAGGTGACGCCCGCATGGGCGGCACGCGCGTTCATCGACAAGGCGACCTACGAGGAGATGTATGCCCGCTCGGTGGATGACCCGCTGGCGTTCTGGGCCGAAGAGGCCGCGACGCGCATCGACTGGATGAAGCCGTTCACGCACGTCAAGAACACGACTTTCGGCCCGCCGGACGTTTCGATCAGATGGTTCGAGGACGGCGTCCTCAACGTCTCGGCGAACTGCATCGACCGGCATCTGCCGCACCGCGCCGACCAGGTCGCCATCATCTGGGAGGGCGACGACCCGTCCGAGCACAGGGAGATCACCTACCGGCAGCTCGCCTTCGAGGTGAACCTGTTTGCCAATGTGCTGAAATCACAGGGCGTGAAGAAAGGCGACCGGGTCACGATCTACCTGCCGATGATCCCCGAAGCGGCCTACGCGATGCTCGCCTGCACGCGGATCGGCGCGGTCCATTCGGTGGTGTTCGGCGGCTTTTCGCCGGATTCGCTGGCGGGCCGGATCAACGATTGCGGCTCGACGGTGCTGATCACCGCCGACGAGGGCCTTCGCGGCGGCCGGAAGGTGCCGCTGAAAGCCAACGCCGACAAGGCGCTCGCCAGCACCGGCCCCGTTCGCGTGATCGTGGTCAGGCGCACCGGCGCCGATGTGCCGATGAAGATGGACCGCGACTTCTGGTATCACGAGCTCGCGTCGATGGAGTGGGACCATTGCGATCCCGAGCCGATGGGCGCGGAAGACCCGCTCTTCATCCTCTATACTTCAGGTTCGACCGGAAAACCGAAGGGTGTCCTCCACACGACCGGCGGCTATCTGGTGTGGGCCTCGATGACCCATCACTACGTCTTCGACTACCACGACGGCGACATTTACTGGTGCACGGCCGACGTCGGCTGGGTGACCGGGCACACCTACATCGTCTACGGGCCGCTCGCGAACGGCGCGACGACGCTGATGTTCGAGGGGACGCCGACCTACCCGACCGCCTCCCGCCTCTGGGAGGTCATCGACAAGCACGAGGTCAACATCTTCTATACCGCGCCGACGGCGATCCGCGCGCTGATGGGCGGCGGCGACGAGGCGGTGACGAAGACGTCGCGCCAATCGCTGCGGCTCCTCGGCACGGTGGGCGAGCCGATCAACCCCGAGGCGTGGGAGTGGTACTGGCGCGTCGTCGGCGACGGCCGCTGCCCGGTCGTCGACACCTTCTGGCAGACCGAGACCGGCGGGCACGTCATCACGCCGCTGCCCGGCGCGTCGGACCTCAAGCCGGGCTCCGCCAGCAAGCCGTTCTTCGGCGTGAAGCCGGCGATCGTCGATGCGAACGGCGTCGTCCTCGAAGGTCCGGCGGCGGGCAATCTCGTCATCACCGATTCCTGGCCCGGCCAGATGCGGACGGTGTTCGGCGACCACAGGCGCTTCGTCGAGACGTATTTCTCCACGTATCCCGGCATGTATTTCACCGGCGACGGCGCGCGCCGCGACGCCGACGGGGATTACTGGATCACCGGCCGGGTGGACGACGTCCTCAACGTCTCCGGTCATCGCCTCGGCACGGCGGAGATCGAATCCGCCCTCGTCGCGCACCCGAAAGTGTCGGAGGCCGCGGTCGTCGGCTATCCCCATCCGATCAAGGGACAGGGCATCTATGTCTACGTCACGCTGATGGCGGGGGAGGCGACGTCCGAACCGCTGCGGCTCGAGCTCCGCGACTGGGTGCGGAAGGAGATCGGCCCGTTCGCCGCGCCCGACCTCATCCAGTTCGCCCCCGGCCTGCCGAAGACGCGCTCCGGCAAAATCATGCGGCGCATCCTGCGCAAGATCGCCGAGGACGAGCCGGGCGCGCTCGGCGATATCTCCACCCTCGCCGATCCCACGGTGGTGGAGGACCTCGTCGCGCACCGGATGAACCGGGCGGGTGGGTAGCGAAGCCCGCGGCGCGCCTCGGGCGCGCTGGGCGCGCTGCGGCCTTACGGCCGAAGCGTTATGCCGACCTTGAAGATCGCGCCGTCGGCGATCGTTTCCACGGTGTAGGGCTGCACGGTGAATTCGTCGCCGTTGACCGTCGCTCCGCCGGTGGCGGTCGCGCTGATCCGGCCGAGATTGTAGTAGAGCCCTTCGAACTGCAGCGCGATCCGCGGGGTCACGGCCAGTTCTGCGCCGCCGCCGATCGCATAGCCCGGACGCCAGGCGGTGCTCCCGCCCGCCCACTCGGCATGGGTGTCGTAGACCGCGTCCTTGCTGGCATCGATGTAGTTCTCGTCGATGTTGGCATAGGTCTCGACCCAGGAGCGGCCATAGGCGAAGCCGCCGGTGCCGTAGACGAGCAGCCGGTTCATCGCGACGCCGGCGCGGACGCGCAGCGTGAACATGTCGAGGACGCCGGCGGCGACACCGACCTCGGTGTCGCGCATCGCCTGGTCCATCTCCGGCGTTTCCTGCGTGTCGTCGAACTGCTGGAGGTAGAAGTCCGTCCAGGCCGTCCCGCCGCCATGGCCCATATAGGTGTAGTCGCCGGCGACGCCGACCACCACGCCGCCACCGCCGCCGAAGGCATGGTCGTAGCCGACCACCGCGCCCGCGCCCCATCCGGAATCGGAGAAGGTGAAGGCCGAGGGCCACGGCGTGAGCGACTCGATCGAGATGGCGGTGTTGTAGATGCTGGAGTAGTTGAACCCGACCGGCCGCGGCACGCCGCCGTCGAAGGTATAGTTGAAGGTGTCGTCGCGGTCCGGCAGGACGAGGTTCACGCGGCGCTGGGAGAAGGCGTAGGCGCCATAGGCGCCGACATAGGGGCCGGTCCAGTCGGCCGTCGGCGTCGTCTGCGCCTGTGCGCCCGGCACCCAGAAGACGCCGAACACCGCCGTCCCGATCGCGGTGGCACGAAAGAGTTCGCTGCCCCTAGCCATACGTGACCCCCAGAGCACATCGTCCAGATGATTCCTCATCAGTAACCGAGTCTTCCACAGACAACAACGGGCGGCGCCGTCTTCCGGGGCGGAGCGATGGCGATTCCCGTCCACCTGTGCATTTCTTGCGACACGGGCTGCAAAACGTCGAACGACGAAGGGGGATGTCATGAACTTCTACCAGCTGATCATGAGCCGCGCCCGGACCAGCCGGGACCGGCCGGCGATTGCCTTCGCCGGCGGTGTCGCCACCTACGCCATGCTCGCGGAAGGCGCGGTCGCGGCGGCGCGGAAACTCGACGCGCTGAAGCTGTCGCGGAGCGGGTTGGTCGCCGTCGACGTCCGCAACCCGCTGCATCACGTCATGCTGTCTCTCGCCCTCGGGCTCCGCGGCATTCCCAGCGCCTCCGTCCAGTTCAACTTCAACATCGCCGATTCCGGCATCCCGATCGCCGCGCTCGTCGCCGACCAGTATTCCAAAGGCGGCGGCGCGATCCGGACGGTGCTGGTCGAGGACGACTGGTTCGTCGGCGCACCGGACTGGGTCCGCGAGAAGGCGGCGGCCCTCGCCGACGAGGATCTCGTCCGCGTCGCCTTCTCCTCCGGCACCACCGGCCAGCCGAAGCCGATCGCCCTCACCAACCGGCTGCTGGACCGCCGCCTGATGGAGGCGGTGTTCGCGATCGATCTTCCCGGCACGATGCGGCTCCTCAACATGATCGGGATGTCGACGCTCGGCAGCTACATTGCCTGCGTCTATGTGCTGACGACCGGCGGCATGCTCTGCTACGCCTCGAACTCGCAGGAGGCGCTCCAGGTCATCCGTCTCTTCGGCGTGACGGAACTCGCGGTGGCGCCGGTCCAGCTCCAGGCGCTGGTCGACCTCCAGAAGAAGAGTTTCGAGCCGCTTCCCTCGCTCCGCCTCCTCGGCGTCGCCGGCGGCTGGACGTCGGACGCGCTCATCGCGGACGCCACGACGCTGATGTGCGGCCGGCTCGTGATCTCCTACACGTCGACCGAACTCGGGGTCATCACCACGGTCGCGGCCCAGGCCGTCCGCGGGCTCGACAGCGCCGTCGGCTATGCGCTCCCCTGGGTCGAGATCGAGATCGTCGATCCGGCGGGCGGTCCGGTCGCGCCCGGCACGATCGGCGAGGTGCGCGCGAAGTCGCATGCGCTCGCGCCCTATCTCGTCGACACCGAGGACACGCGCCGGCTCTACCGCGACGGCTGGTACCATCCGGGCGACGCCGGCTACATGCGGGAGGACGGCCTCCTGTTCATCACCGGCCGCACGGTCGACCTGATGAACCGCGGCGGCGTGACCCTTGCGCCCGACGCGGTCGAGGCCGCCTTCAAGGCGCAGTTCCCGGTGGTCGACATCGGCGTGTTCGGCCATCGCGTGCCGGGCGGCACCGAGGAGGTCTGGGCCGCGGTGGTGCCGGTGCCCGGCTTCAACGCGGCCGCGGCGCTCGAGGCGAGCCGGCGGGCGATGACCGGAAAACACCCGGACCGCATCGTCGAGGTCGCCATCATACCCCGCAACGACATGGGGAAGGTGATGCGGGCGAAGCTGAAGGAGGTCGTCCTCGCTGAGCTCGCCCGGCTGGAGCACGATCCGTTGAAGCCGGATCATGCTCGTCGCCTCATTCCTTGATGGAGCATGATGTTTTTCGGAGAACCGGCAGCCACTTCGTCGGATCATGCTCTAGGATCATAGGCTCCTTCACCCGCGGCAAACCCGCCGCGGGCAGCCGGGGCCGACATGCCGTCTCCGCCGTCCACGCCAGGCGATCCCCTCTCGGTGCCCGAGATCCAGGCGGTGCTGATCGGCATCCTCCGCGAGGTGGTGGCGATCTGCGACGCCGGCGGCATCCCCTACTGCCTGGTCGGCGGCGGATGCCTCGGGCTGGTGCGGCACGACGGTGGCTTCGTGCCGTGGGACGACGACCTCGACCTTGCGGTGTGGGCGAGCGACATGCCGCGCTTCGTTGCGGCGATGGCAGCGCTTCCCGCCCACCTCGCAATGCGGGTGAAATCCGATCAGACCAATCCGTCCTACATGGTCATGGACATGCGGACGCGGACGGTCGACAGCGGCTTCGAGGGCGCCGGCGTCTTCATCGACATCATGCCGATGATGCTGTGGCGCTCGGCCCGGTGGAAGGCGTTCGACCGCACGCTCGACCGGGTGCGGCGGCTCGGCTGGAATGCCGGCTCGCCGCCGGCGCGGAACGCGGTCAAGCGCGCCCTTCGCCTCGCCCGCGTTCCCGGCGCCGCCGCCTGGCTCGCCGAGCGCTGCTTCTATCCGCTGTTCCGGCGGCAGGATCGCGCCGGCCGGCGCAGCGGCCGCGGCGTCGTTACCGCGGCATACCGCCAGATCTGGCCCGGCCTCTACGATTACCGCACAGTGTTTCCCGTGCAGACGGCGCGCTTCTGCGGCGTTGCGGTCTCGGCGCCGCGCGACCTCCACCGCTATCTGTCGCGGCGCTACGGCCCCGACTACATGCAGCCGCCGCCCGAGGAGGCCCGCTGGCGGCACTTCTCGGGCGCGCTGAGGATCGCCGAGGGATGACGCGCATCCTCACCTTCGGGACGTTCGATCTCCTCCACTACGGCCACATGCGGCTGCTGCAGCGCATCGCGGAGCGCGGCTCGCATGTCGTGGTCGGTCTGCCCGTCGACGGGATCGTCGTGGCGGCCAAGGGCCGGCCGCCCTTCTACCCCTACGCGATCCGCCGCGAGATGCTGCTCCACACCCGCTATGTCGACGAGGTGGTGCCGCATGACGGCGAGGTCGACGGCATCGGCCGCATCAGGCTCGTCGCCGCCAAGATCGCGCTGGTGCGGGAGCTGGGGATCGGCGAGGTCGCGATGGGAGACGACTGGCGCGGCGACTACGATTTCCTGAAACCCCATTGCCGCGTCGTCTATCTCGAACGGACGGCCGGAATCTCGACGACCGCGATCAGGGAAGCCCGGTACCCGGTAGTGGACTGAACGTTTCCCCCGCCCCGGCGGGGAGAGGCGAAATGAGCGGTCCGATTGCGTCGAACCACCGGTCCGCCCCGCTCAGGCGCGGAGGAGGTCGCTGTCGCGGATCGCCAGCATCGTGCGGCGGGCGAGCGATGGCGACACCGTGCAGCCCGGCGCGAGGATGAAGCCGGCGCGGCCGGCCGCGTCGATGGCGGCGGCGATCGCGCTCCTGATCGCGACCGGGCTCATGCGGGTCAGGCCGTCGCCGGGCAGGCCGCCCATGATCGCCCGCTCGCCCGTCCGGCGCAGGCCGGCGAGCCCGCTGTCGGCCGCGCCGTGATCGCGATGCAGCACCTCCCGGGGATAGGCGGCGAGATGCGCCGTCGCAGCGCCGGCGCCGTGGAGATGCAGGAAGCGCGGCAGCCCGTCCGCCCGCTCGAGGACGGTGCGGTCGCGCGGCGCCGTCGCCTCGAACTCGGCGCCGCCCGGCGGCGCGTTGCCGGCGAGGGTCGCGAAGAAGAGGCCGTCGATCGCGAGCTCGCGGACCGCATCGACATGCCGGCAGGTCTCCTCGCACAGCCGGTCGAGGACGGCGGCGACGCGTTCCGGCCGGTCGAGGAGCGCCGCCCGCCGGTCGGCGCCGACATGCCGGAGGAGGTACATCCACGGGCTGAAGACGGTCTCGACGATCGGCACCGCGCTGCCGAGTTCGGCGCAGAGGATCGCCAGCATCGCGCGCTGGCGGGCGAACGGCGCGCCCCAGTCGGTCCCGTCGAGGAGGGCGTCGAGGTCGAGCTCCGGCCCGGTGTCCGCCGCGGGCGGGAGGTCGAGGCGGTAGTCGAACATCACCTTGAGGAAGTCCCAGCGATAGGCCGTCTGGAACGCCGCATGAAGCCCGGCCACCGCGTCCGGCGGCAGGTGTTCCGAGCCGAAATGGAACCAGACGCTGACCGGAATGCGGTCGGGCGTGCCACCGGAGATCGCCGTCGCGAGGCGCTCGAACGGATCCATCCTGTCGCCCGCCGCCTAGGGGCGCTGCCGCGGTACGAGGAGCCGGCGGAAAAGCACGATCAGCTGCCAGGCGGCGCAGAGGCCGATGAGGACGTAGAAGACCTGCGCCGTCAGCGTCGGGTTGTTGGTGCGGCCGGCGCCGCGGCCGAACAGGAGCGAGATCACGTCGAACTGGAAGGCGCCGATGAGCCCCCAGTTGATGCCGCCGAGGATGACGACGAGCAGCGTGAAGAGGTTGATGATTCTGAGCGGCATCAGGTGCTCCGTGGCACGGCACGGTAGCGCAAAACAATTGGCGGCTGCACGCGTGAACGGTGGCTGAAGCCGGGGTTCAGCACAGCCTCAGCGGCAGGATGCGACGGTGTGGCCATTCCGAGGAATGCCGCCGTGACCCGTGCCCGCCGATCCATCCTTCTCGTCATGACGCTGCTGGTGGTCGGCATGATCGTGCGCGATCCGCATCAGGCACACCGGCCGCCGGACCAGCGCGCTCCCGTGATTGCCGCGCCGTCCGATCCGCTGACCGCGTAGCGGCGCGGCGGTACGGCCGTTGCCGCGGTCCCGTGGCCCATCCTATAAGCCGCCGTCTTTCCTTCCGCGGGAGCCGCAATGATGGCCAAGGCCAAGAAGGTCGTACTCGCCTATTCGGGCGGCCTCGACACGTCGATCATCCTGAAATGGCTGCAGACGGAGAAGGACGCGGAAGTCGTGACCTTCACCGCCGATCTCGGCCAGGGCGAGGAGCTCGGCCCGGCGCGGAAGAAGGCCGAGATGCTGGGCATCAAGGAGATCCACATCGAGGACCTCCGCGAGGAGTTCGTCCGCGATTTCGTGTTCCCGATGTTCCGGATGAACGCGCTCTACGAGGGGCAGTATCTCCTCGGCACGTCGATCGCCCGGCCGCTGATCGCCAAGCGCCTCGTCGAGATCGCCGAGGCGAGCGGCGCGGACGCGATCGCGCACGGCGCCACGGGCAAGGGCAACGACCAGGTCCGCTTCGAGCTGACCGCCTACGCGCTCAACCCCAACATCAAGGTCATCGCGCCCTGGCGCGAATGGGCGTTCAAGTCGCGCACCGACCTCCTCGACTTCGCCGAGAAGAACCAGATCCCGGTGCCGAAGGACAAGAAGGGCGAGGCGCCGTTCTCGGTCGACGCGAATCTTCTGCACTCCTCGTCCGAGGGAAAGGTGCTCGAGGATCCGTGGGAGGAGCCGCCGGCCTACGTCTTCCAGCGGACGATCTCGCCCGAGGAGGCGCCCGATACGCCGACCTATGTCGAGATCGAATTCAGGAACGGCGATCCCGTCGCGATCGACGGCAGGGCGATGAGCCCGGCGACGCTGCTCGCGAAGCTCAACGACCTCGGCAGGGCCAACGGCATCGGCCGGCTCGACCTCGTCGAGAACCGTTTCGTCGGCATGAAGAGCCGCGGCGTCTACGAGACGCCGGGCGGCACGATCCTCTATGCGGCGCACCGGGCGATCGAGTCGATCACGCTCGACCGCGAGGCGGCGCACCTCAAGGATTCGCTGATGCCGCGCTATGCCGAGCTCGTCTACTACGGTTTTTGGTTCGCGCCGGAGCGGCTGATGCTGCAGGCGCTGGTCGACGAGAGCCAGAAGAACGTCGAGGGGACGGTGCGGCTGAAGCTCTACAAGGGCAACACGATCGTCGTCGGCCGAAAAAGCCCGAAATCGCTCTACGCGAACGATCTCGTCACCTTCGAGGACGACCGCGGCGCCTACGACCAGAAGGACGCCGAAGGCTTCATCCGCCTCAACGGCCTCCGGCTGCGGACCCTCGCGGCGCGCGACCGGAACACCTGACGTCGATCACGCGGATCCGCCGTATTGCGCTGGCTGCTCTGACTCGCGCCTCGGTGGCCACTCCGAAATCTCGAGCCTCCCCCTTGCGGACCTGCAAGCGGGAGGTTCGAGCCATTGCAACCGAGCCCTAAAGGTCCCGGTGCTCCGGCATCGCTTTCAGGGCATCCCTGGTCCACGACGTCACCGCGTGGATCCCGCCGTCCTCGTCGCGCATGAAGTCGAGCTCGGTGGCCGGCACGGCAACGGGCTTCGCGCCGATGCCGAGGAAGCCGCCGACGTCGACGACGATACGGCCGGAGGGGCCGGTCCCGTGCATGTGCGATACAGAGCCGATCCTGTGGTCCTCGGCGTCGTAGATGGTTGCGCCCTCGATCACGTCCGGGCGGAGTTCGCTCCGGGCGAGGCGAACGTGCTTTGAATGATCCATCACTTGCTCCCTCGGGGTGGTTCCGTGGGAAACGCAGGCGGTGGACCGCCGTTCCCGGCGCGCGTTCCCGGTCAGCGGGCGTACCGGAGGTCGATCTCGTGACGGCGCGGCGGATGGGGGTGGGAGACGTCTACGGCGACCTCCTTCGCGTGGCGGCGCGCAGGGGGCCGCCGGCGGAAGCCGAGGACATCGTCCAGGACACCCTCCTCGCGGCCATTGCCAAAGGGCGCGATCCGGCCGATCCGAATGCCTCGAACCACTACGGCCGCCAGGCCTCTTCGGCCGGGCGGGG
This sequence comes from Bauldia sp., assembly GCA_020849325.1. GTDB lineage: Bacteria > Pseudomonadota > Alphaproteobacteria > Rhizobiales > Kaistiaceae > JADLGL01. Next base: position 84,155 of record JADLGL010000024.1, read on the forward strand.
TGACACCAACTCCTCGGCTTTGCTCTCGTTGATTGCGGCGAGCATCGCGCGGAGTACCGCCTTCATCTCGATACCGGCGACCGCCGAGATCGCGAAGGGCGTCTTCTTCGCGGCGCGCTTCAGCGCCTTCGTCTTCGCTGCGAGCTCCTCGGCAGTGATCGAATCGACCTTCGACAGCGCCACGATCTCGGGTTTCTCCGTGATGCCGTGGCCGTATTCGGCGAGCTCGCGGCGGATGGTCCTGTACGCACCCGCCGGATCGTCCCCGGTGGCGTCGATGAGGTGGAGGAGGACGCGGCAGCGCTCGACGTGGCCGAGGAAGCGGTCGCCGAGGCCGGCGCCTTCGTGCGCGCCTTCGATCAGGCCGGGGATGTCGGCGAGGAGGAATTCGCGGCCGTCGACGCCGACGACGCCGAGATTGGGATGGAGCGTCGTGAACGGATAGTCGGCGATTTTCGGTCTCGCGGCCGAGACTGCCGCAAGGAATGTCGATTTCCCCGCGTTGGGGAGGCCGACGAGGCCGGCGTCGGCGATCAGCTTCAGCCGGAGCCAGATCTCCATCTCGCGGCCGTCCTGGCCCGGATTGGCCCGGCGCGGCGCGCGGTTGGTGGAGGTGGTGAAGTGGGCGTTGCCGAAGCCGCCATTGCCGCCGCGGGCGAGGACGACGCGCTGGCCGACTTCGGTGAGATCGGCGATCTGCGTCTCGCCGTCTTCCTCGAAGATCTGGGTGCCGACCGGCACCTTCATGACGACGTCCGCGCCATCGGCGCCGGTGCGGTTCCGGCCCATGCCGTGCATGCCGGTCTTCGCCTTGAAATGCTGCTCGTAGCGGTAGTCGATCAGCGTGTTGAGGCCGTTCGCGGCCACCACGATCACGTCGCCGCCGCGACCGCCATTGCCGCCATCCGGCCCGCCGAACTCGATGAACTTCTCGCGGCGGAACGAGACGCAGCCGGCGCCGCCGTCGCCGGAACGGATGGTGACTTTGGCCTGGTCTAGGAACTTCATGGCGTGACGTCCAGCATTGCCGTCGCCGTCACGGGCGGGAGGCACCGGCGCATCGCCGGTCGGTCTGAAAATAGGGCGGCGGTCGCGGCTTCGCAAAGCGGCGCGGCCCAAAACGAAAGGAGGGGCCGCAGGGCCCCTCGCAATACACGCGTGGCTCAGACGCCGCAGCGTCCGAAAACTACTCGGCGGCTTCGGCCGGGATGACCGACACGTAGCTGCGTCCGCCCGCCTTGGTGGCGAAGGTCACGACGCCGTTCACGGTCGCGAAGATCGTGTGGTCGGTGCCGATGCCGACACCCGTGCCGGGGTGCCATTTGGTGCCGCGCTGGCGGATGATGATGTTGCCGGCAATGGCCTGCTGGCCGCCGGCGAGCTTGACGCCGAGGCGCCGGCCGTCCGAGTCGCGGCCGTTGCGGGACGAGCCGCCTGCCTTTTTGTGAGCCATGGGTCAGCGCTCCTCTATTCTGCCGCGTCGGCCGGGGCGGCCTTGGCAGCGCGCGCGGGCTTCTCGAAGGTCGTGTCGCCGATCGCGGAAATCCGGACCAGCGTGTGCTGCTGGCGGTGGCCGCGGGTGCGACGCGAATTCTTGCGGCGGCGCTTCTTGAAGGCGATGACCTTCGGGCCACGGTTGTGGTCGAGCACCTCGCCCGAAACGGTCACGCCGGCGACGGTGGGCGCACCGACGGTGGTCCCATCGGGACCGCCGACCATGAGCACCTCGCCAAACTGGATCACGGAGCCAACTTCGTTGGCGACGCGATCGATCTCGATCACATCGTTGCCGACGACGCGGTACTGGCGACCGCCGGCTTTGATGACTGCGAACATCGTTTTATCTCGCGTGTTCTGCGCTGCCTCGACGGGCAGGCTTCTTCAGTCGGGATGACAGGAAACGGCGCCCCGCCGGAGCAGGACGCCGAAGGCGCGCATCTAGGGGAGCGGGGCCGGCGGTGTCAAGCCGGCGGCGTTGCCGCGGGGGGCGGCGCGCCGGTCGCGGGCTGCTCGGCCAGAACCGCCTCGATCTCCGCGACCACGGTGGCGTAGTTGCCGTTGTGGATCTGGCCCACCAGCTTGTAGCGGATGACGCCGTTCCGGTCGACGAGGAAGGTCTCGGGGACGCCGTAGACGCCCCAGTCGATCGAGGCGCGGCCGGACGGGTCGACGCCGACCGCGTCATAGGGGTTGCCGTAGCGCTGCAGGAAGGCGAGCGCGTCCGACGTCGCATCCTTGTTGTTGATGCCGACGATCCGGATGCGGTCGTCGCGCGCCAGCTCCTCGATGAACGGATGCTCCTCGCGGCAGGGACCGCACCACGAGGCGAACACGTTCACGAGCGTCACCTCGCCGTCGAAGGTCGCGGGCGAGAAGCCGGGAAGCTGGGCGCCGTTCGCTGTCAGTCCCTCGAGCGGAGCCAGTTCGTTGTCGGGGACCGGGCTGCCGATCAGGACCGACGCGACGGTGTCCGACATGTCGCCGAACTTGAGCTGGTAGAAGAACACGAGCGCGAGCACGCCGAACACGACGACCGGCACGATCGTCAGCCACGGCGTCCGCTTCCGCGGCGCGTTCCCGTTTCCCGCTCCCGCGGCGCCCCGGGGGGCGCGCGCGTCGCTGTCCGTCAAACCTTCGCCTCCGGCGCGGCGCGCCCCGCGGAGCGGGCATCGGAGCGGCGGCGGACGCCGCGCGCCTCGAGCTCGGCGAGGCGGGCCCGCACCTTCCGCGACTGGTTGATCGAGAAGACGATCAGCCCGACGATGACCACGAACGAGGCGAGATAGCCGCCGATGATGAAGCCTGCGTGATCGCCAAGATCCATGACTAGGCCTCCGCGGTGACGCTGGTCAGCTGCATCGTGCGCACGCGGCGGCCGAGGATCTCGGTGCGCATGCGGAGCAGGAGAATGCTGATGAACAGGAAGGTATAGCCGCCCAGCATGAGGAACATCGGCGGCAGGAAGTGCTCGTCGGTCTGCCCCTGCAGAAGGCCCTGCGGCTGGTGCAGCGTCGACCAGATCTGGACCGAGAAGTAGATGATCGGGATGTTCACCGCACCGACGAGCGTCAGGATCGCGGCGATGCGGGCGGCGCGGCCAGGGTCGTCCACCGTCGCCCAGATGGCGATGAGGCCGAGGAACATGATGAAGAGGATGAGGAACGAGGTGAGGCGGGCGTCCCACACCCAGTAGGTGCCCCAGGTCGGCTGGCCCCACAGCATGCCGGTGATGAGGCCGAGAAGGGCGAAGCAGGCACCGATCGGGGCGGCGGCCTTCTGGAGGACGTCGGCGAGCGGGTGGCGCCAGATGATGGTGCCGAGCGCGGCGATCGCCATCAGGACGTAGGTGAGCATCGCGAGCCAGGCGGCCTGCGGATGGATGTACATCAGCCGGACGACTTCGCCCATCTGGTAGTCCGGCGGCGAGCCGGGAAAGGCATAGTAGAGACCGGCGAGGATCATCACGAGAGCGAGAGCCCACGTAACCGGCAGGATTTTCCCGCTGTACGACATGAAGCGTGTCGGATTGGCGAGCGTGTTGGTGATGCCCATCGAATAGTTTCCAAAGGTCGCGCCAGGGAAAGCCCCGTCCGCGCTCCGCTGCCCCGTCTGGTCAATTATTCCCAACGGCCGGCGTTTTCAACTCGGGCTGATCGTCGCCGGTGCTGCCGGCTACTCGCGCGCCGCCCGGATCGCGCCTGCCCCCGCCACGGGACCGACCACGAGGGCGAGGAGGGTCGTGGCGCAGAGGAGCATGAACGGAAGGCCGAAGGAGGATGCCGGGCCGAGGATGACGGCCGAGATCGACATGACGCCGAAGATCAGCACGGGGATCGCGAACGGCAGCACCAGCACCGCCACCAGCATGCCGCCGCGCCGGATCGCCACCATCAGCGCGCCGCCGATGACGCCGATGAGGGTGAGCGCCGGGGTGCCGATAAGGAGCGTCAGGACGAGGATGCCGAGGGCCGCCGGCGACAGGTTGAGGAGAAGCGCGAAGATGGGCGCGGCGACGACGAGCGGCAGGCCGGTCGCGATCCAGTGACCGACGGCTTTGGCCAGCACGACCAGTTCGAGCGGGATGCCGGCAAGCTGGATCTGGTCGAGCGAGCCGTCGTCGCGGTCGTCCTGGAACAGGCGGTCGAGGCCGAGGAGCGTCGAGAGGAGCGCGCCGATCCAGATGATCGCAGGGCCGATCCGGGCAAGGAGGTTGAGGTCCGGCCCGACGCCGAAGGGGACGACGATGACGACCGACAGGAAGAAGATGAGCCCGACGAGCGGCCCGCCGCCGGAGCGGAACGACACCGTGATCGTCTGGCGGACGATGGCGAGAAACGCCTTCATGGGGCGCTCCCGAGGCGCAGCGTCTTGGTGACCGGCACCGGCAGCTTCAGGTGCGTCGCGGCGAGGACCAGGCCGCCTCCGCCGAGGTGTTCGGCAATGAGTTCGCCGAGCTCGGTCTCGGAGCGGGCGTCGAGGGCGCTCGTCGGCTCGTCGAGGAGCCAGATCGGCCGCCGCACGACGAGGAGGCGGGCGATGGCGACGCGGCGGCGCATGCCGGCGGAGAGGAACGCCGCGGGCATGTCGACGGCGTGGAGGAGGCGGACGCGTTCGAGCGCGTCGAGCACGTCGATGCCGCCGTCGGAATCGGCGGTCTTCTGCCAGAAGACGAGGTTTTCGCGGACCGTCAGGGATCCCTTGAGGCCGTCGCGGTGGCCCAGATAGTGCATGAAAGTATACAGCGGACCGTCGGTCGCCGGTGCCGCCGCGACGCGGCCTTCCGTTGCGGGAAGGAGGCCGGCGACGATCCGGAGCAGAGTGGATTTCCCCGCGCCATTGGGTCCGGTGATCGCCAGCAATTCGCCGTCGGCGAGGTCGAAGCCGACGTCCTCGAAGATCAGCCTTCCGCCGCGTTCCGACGCAAGGCCGGTGCCGGTCAGCCGCATGCGCGCGCCGGGCGGCCGCGCCGCCCGTGCGGGGCTGCGGCAAAGCGGTAGGTCGGCTGCGGCACGGCTGCTCCCGTTCGGAATGGTTCCGGCTTACATAATTCCCTATAAGTCCGGCAACCTGGGGCGACCCTTCTTTTCCGTGACATTTTCCCTGCCGCCCGGCCAGACGCGCGGGCAGCGGGCTCCCGTTTTCGAGACTTCCCTCATCGAGGAGCTGACGTGACCGATACCCCCTCCCTCGACAGTTTTCGGTCCAGGCGGACGCTGACCGTCGGCGGCAAGAGCTTTGCCTATTTCAGCCTCGAAGCCGCGGCCGCGAACGGCCTGCCGGGCCTCTCGAAGCTGCCCTATTCGCTGAAGGTGCTGGCGGAGAACCTTCTCCGCCACGAGGACGGGCGCAGCGTCCACGCCGACGACATCCGCGCGCTCGCCGCGTGGAACGGGCCGATCACCGAGGAGCGCGAGATCGCCTTCCGCCCCGGCCGCGTGCTGATGCAGGATTTCACCGGCGTTCCCGCCGTCGTCGACCTCGCGGCGATGCGCGACGCCATGGCGGCGCTCGGCGGCGACCCGCAGCGCATCAACCCGATCGTGCCGGTCGACCTCGTCATCGACCATTCCGTCATCGTCGACCATTACGGCACGCCGCAGGCGTTCAAGGAAAACGTCGATCTCGAATACGAGCGGAACGGCGAGCGCTACCGCTTCCTCCGCTGGGGCCAGTCGGCGTTCCGGAATTTCCGCGTCGTCCCGCCGGGCACGGGCATCTGCCACCAGGTCAACCTCGAATACCTCGCCCAGACGGTGTGGACGGCCGAGGTGAACGGCGAGACCGTCGCCTATCCCGATACGCTGGTCGGCACCGATTCGCACACGACGATGGTGAACGGCCTCGCGGTGCTCGGCTGGGGCGTCGGCGGCATCGAGGCCGAGGCCGCGATGCTCGGCCAGCCGCTGTCGATGCTGATCCCCGAGGTCGTCGGGTTCCGCCTGACCGGCCGCCTCCGCGACGGCGTGACGGCGACCGACCTCGTCCTCACCGCCACCCAGATGCTGCGGAAGCACGGCGTCGTCGGCCGGTTCGTGGAATTCTACGGCCCCGGCCTCGATCATCTCGCGCTCGAGGACCGCGCGACGCTCGGCAACATGGCACCGGAGTACGGCGCCACCTGCGGCATCTTCCCGATCGACGCCGAGACGCTGCGCTATCTCGAGCACACCGGCCGCCCGGCCGGGCAGGTGGCGCTGGTCGAGGCCTACGCCAGGGCGCAGGGCCTGTGGCGCGACGACGACACGGCGGAGCCGGTGTTCTCCTCGACGCTGGCGCTCGACCTCGATGCGGTCGTGCCGTCGATCGCCGGCCCGAAGCGGCCGCAGGACCGCGTGACCCTCGACAACGCGAAAGCCGGCTTCGTCGCGGCGATGGAGAAGGACTACAGGACGGCGCTCGACGGGAAGCGTTTTCCGGTCGCCGGCCGCGATTTCAGCATGGGCCACGGCGATGTCGCGATCGCGGCGATCACGTCCTGCACCAACACCTCCAACCCCTACGTCATGGTCGCCGCGGGCCTCCTCGCCCGAAAGGCCCGCGAAAAGGGACTGACGTCGAAGCCGTGGGTGAAAACCTCGCTCGCGCCCGGCAGCCAGGTCGTCGGCGAATACCTCGCCCGGAGCGGCCTCCAGGCCGACCTCGACGCGCTCGGCTTCGACCTCGTCGGCTTCGGCTGCACGACCTGCATCGGGAATTCGGGCCCGCTCGCGCCGGAGATTTCCGAGGCGATCGAAGGGCATCACGTCATCGCGGCGTCGGTCCTCTCGGGCAACCGCAATTTCGAAGGGCGGATCAACCCCGACGTCCACGCCAACTACCTCGCCTCGCCGCCGCTCGTCGTCGCCTACGCGATCGCCGGCTCGATGCTGGTCGACATCACCACCGAGCCGCTCGGCACGGGGTCGGACGGCGCGCCGGTCCATCTCCGCGACATCTGGCCGAGTTCGACCGAGGTCGCCGAGTTCGTCCGCATGGCGGTGACGAGTTCCATCTTCCGGACCAAGTACGCCGACGTGTTCAAGGGCGACGCGCACTGGCGGAAGATCCCGGTGTCGGGCGGCGAGACCTTCGGCTGGCAGGCGTCCTCCACCTACGTGCAGAACCCGCCCTATTTCGAGGGCATGAAGCGCGAGCCGGAGCCGGTGCACGACATCAGGGGCGCGCGCATCCTCGGCCTCTTCCTCGATTCCATCACCACCGACCACATCTCGCCGGCCGGCTCGATCAAAGTCGAGAGCCCGGCGGGTCACTACCTTCGCGACCATCAGGTCCGCCCGGCCGATTTCAACCAGTACGGCACGCGCCGCGGCAACCATGAGGTGATGATGCGGGGCACGTTCGCCAACATCCGCATCAAGAACCAGATGGTCGGCAAGGAGGGCGGCATCACCATCCACCAGCCGTCGCACGAGGTGATGCCGATCTACGACGCGGCGATGCGCTACCGCGCCGAGAACGTGCCGCTCGTCGTCTTCGCCGGCCGTGAATACGGCACCGGCTCGTCGCGCGACTGGGCGGCCAAGGGGACGCGCCTCCTCGGCATCCGCGCCGTCATCGCGCAGTCCTTCGAGCGCATCCACCGCTCCAATCTCGTCGGCATGGGCGTCCTGCCGCTCACCTTCGACGAGGGTACGTCCTGGCAGACGCTCGGCATCAGGGGCGACGAGACCATCTCGATCGCCGGCCTCGAAAACCTCGCGCCGCGGAGCCGGCTCACCGTCGTGGTCACCCGCGCCGACGGCTCGTCGTTCCCCGTCGACGTGCTGTGCCGGATCGATACGGCGGATGAGCTCGACTACTTCGAGAATGGCGGCATTCTCCCGTTCATGCTGCGGCAGCTGGCAGCGGCATAGCGAAACGGAAGGCGCCGGCGAGCATTGACGGTTGCGTTACGTCAAACGAAAGTGACTGGCCCGGCGGCAATGTCGGGCCATAGTCGTTTCGTCACCGGGGGTGCCGAGTTGTGTTCGACCGGGACCGGTACGCGACCTGGACTTTGTGCATGAGAATGCCACGAGCGCTTCGCGCCGCCGCGATCGCTGCCACAGGGTCGTTGCTCGGCATCGCGGCCGCTGCAACCCCGGCCTCGGCGGCGCCCGTCGTGATCGAGCTGTTCACCAGCCAGGGCTGTTCGAGCTGCCCGCCGGCGGACGCGCTGTTCGCCACCTTCGCCGCCCGGACCGACATCATCCCGCTGTCGCTTCCGGTCGACTACTGGAACTACCTCGGCTGGACCGACACGCTCGCCAAGCACGAGCACACCGAGCGCCAGCGCTCCTATGCGCTCGCGCGCGGCGACGGCCAGGTCTACACGCCCCAGATCGTCGTCGCCGGCGGCGTCCATGTGATCGGCAGCGACCGCGCGGCGATCGAGGTCGCGATCGCGGACGCCCTGGAACAGCCGACGGTCGATGTCGGCGTCGAAGTCGCCGGCTCCGCCGTCCATATCGAGGTCGCGGCGGGCTATCCCGGCGGTCCGATGTGGGGGACGGTGTGGATCGTTCTCTTCGACACGGCGGAGACGGTCGAGATCGGCCGCGGCGACAATGCCGGGCGGACGGTCACCTACCGCAACGTCGTGGTCGACATGCACCGGCTCGCAATGTGGCGCGGCCAGGCGATGTCGTTCGAGCTTCCGTTCGCCGAGATGGAAGAGGCGCGGGCCGATGGCGCCGCGATCCTCGTCCAGCAGGAGCGGAACGGTCTGCCGGGTCCGATCGTCGGCGCCGCGATGTACACCCGGCCGGCGGCCTGAGCCGGCTCCCGCCGCCGGGCCTTTGCGCCCTCCGGATCGCCGTTACAGTTGCCAGCGGAGCGAAAGCAGCAGTTCGCTCGATTTCAGCACCGCCCAGGTGTTGTCGATCGGGATCGAGAGCGTGCTCGAGGGCCGCTGGATGAACAGGATCCCCTCCTCGGTCTCGACGACGCCGAACCGGGTCCAGCGCCAGCCGAGGTCGATCGTGAGGCGGTCGCTCGCCCGGTAGGCGAGGCCCGCGGCGACCGCGACCGACACGTCCCAGTTCACCCCGCCCGGCATCAGCGACCAGCGCGGCTGGTTCAGGCCCGGGAACTCGTACAGCATCTCGCCGATGGCGTTCCGCGAAACGCCTGCGCCGACGCCGACATAAGGCTGGAGCGGCCCGTTCAGGCCCATCGCCGTGCCGAGATCGGCGAAGACGAAGCCCATCACGCCGATCTGGCTGGCGTCGCCCGTCACCGGCTGGGGCCCGGGCGTGTTGACGAAGTTGGCGTTGCCGCTGAAGGCGAAGCCTGGGCGGTAGCCGAGGGCCGCCTCGATCCGGATGGCGGGGGCGGCATGGGTGCCGATGCCGATCTCGAAGGCGGCCGAGGAGCCGAACCAGCCGCGCGCCGCAATCGGCGCCACGCCATCGACGCCGGGGCCGCAGCCGAACAGATAGGGCGGGTCCTCGACCGACAGGCAGTAGCGATCCTGGAACATCGTCGCGCCCGACCAGCCATAGCCGAGCGTGGCGCGAAGATAGGGGCCCGGCGTCTGCGCCAGCGCCGGCACCATCGACGCAACCAGGATTGCGGCCGCCGAGAGGACAGCCCGCGCGTTACGCCCAGCCATGGCGAAGTGCCCCCCGTGATTCCCGCCGCAGCGCGCATGGGGCCAGCGACGCGTCCGAGCGTCAAGGACCGGAACCGTTCGTCCAGAGTCTTCGCTAACCCCGCGTGACCGCGGGGTCGCGGGTTGGAGACGATGTCCCGCGCTCCGCGACGAAGCGGAGCGCGTCACGGAGGCCGTCGCCTTCGGGGCCGAAGCCGGCCAGCCAGTCCCCCGCGGACGTCACGGCCTCATCGAGACGCGCCACCGCCGCCGCTCGTCCGGCGGCGGCGATCAGCGTCGGCTTGCCGCGCGCGGCGTCCTTCGTCCCGGCCTTGCCGAGGGCGACGGCGTCGCCGGCATGGTCGAGAAGGTCGTCGGCGATCTGGAAGGCGTCGCCGAACGCCAGCCCGAAGGCCCGCGCCACCCGCCTCCCGGCGATGTCGACGCCGCCGAGAACGGCGCCGGCCTCGGCGGCAAAGCCGAAGAGGGCGCTCGTCTTGAGCGCGCGGATGCGCTCGGCCTCGTCGGGCGTGGGCACGCGGCCTTCGCCGTCCATGTCGAGCATCTGCCCGCCGATCATGCCGCGATCGCCGGCGGCGACCGCGAGGAGCGAGACGAGAACGACGCGGACCGCCGCATCGGGATGGGTCCGCGGTGCGGCGAGGAGCTCGAAGGCGAGCGTCAGCAGGGCGTCGCCGGCGAGGATCGCCGTCGCCTCGTCGAAGGCGCGGTGGACCGTCGGCCGGCCGCGGCGGAGGTCGTCGTCGTCCATCGCCGGCAGATCGTCATGGACGAGGCTGTAGCAGTGGAGGCATTCGAGGGCCGCTGCGACCCGGATCGCGCTCGGCGAGGCGTGGCCGAACGCCTTCGCCGTCTCGACGAGGACGAACGGCCTGATCCGCTTGCCGCCGCCGAGAACGGCGTAGCGCATCGCCTCGACGAGGCGGACGCTGAGACCGCTCTCCGCCGCGGGCAGCGGCAGCACGAAATCGAGCTCGGCCTCCACCGTGGCAGCGGTTGCGGCGAGGCGCTCCGCGAAGGTCTTCATCCCTTCGGCAATGGGCGCAAAGACCGGAGCGGTCAAGCGAGCTTCGCCTCGCCCCTGGGGGTGAGCAGTGAAGAAGGCAGGCGGCAGCAGAACCTAAGGCAGCGCCGGCTCTTCCGCCGAGGGCGGCCGCGGCGGGAGGAGGGGGAGGCGCTTCTTCTGCTTCAGGGTGCGGCCACGGCTGGCGCGGGGGCTGGTCCGCGAGATGGCGGCGTTCAGCTCGGCGCCGATCAGGAGGATCACCGACATGATGTAGAGGTAGAAGAGGGCGGTCACGATGCCGGCGAGACCGGCATAGGTCGACACGTAGTTGGCGAAACCCTTGAGGTAGGCGGCGAAGGCGACGGTCGCGAGCCACCACAGGAGCAGCGTTGCGAGGATGCCCGGCCAGATGCGGATGCCCTGCCAGCGGCGGCCCGGCAGCCAAAGATGCGCGGCGGTGAGCACCGCCGTCAGCAGCGAGCCGACGATGAGATAGCGGAAGAAGGTGAAAAGGCCGCCCTGGCCCTGGAGGTCCGGGAACCAGCGCACCACGATCTCGAAGATCAGCGGGCCGAGCACGCCGAGGAGCGCCAGCGCGATGCAGGCGATCGTCCCGAGGAGAACGAAGCCGAGGCTCTGCAGCTTCGTCATCAGGAAGGTGCGCTGCTGCTCGGAGCCGTAGGCGCGGGTCAGCGCCGCGCGCACCGCCTCGACGCCGTTCATGGCAAGGTACAGCGTGATGATGATCGAGACCGTGATCACGCCCGTCCGCGGGCCGGACAGGACGTTGATGATCTCCCGCTGGATCGGCCCCGCGACGTCGGGCGGCCAGGTCTCGAAGATCAGCTCGACCGAATCCTGGGCGAGGTGGACGTCGCCGAAGAAGAGGCTCGCAATGCCGGCGACGAAAATGAGGAACGGGAACAGCGCCATCAGCGCGGAGAGCGTCAAATGGCTCGCCATCGCCCAGCCGTCGTCCTTCGACAGGCGGCCGACCATGATGCCGATGACGCGCACCGAGCGGCGCAGGCCCGGAATGCGGCCGAACTGGTCGAGCACCCGCCGGAACCCCTTGCCGAGGAGGAGCGGCTGATACTCGGTCGAGCTCTGGTCTTTCGTGGTCATGGGCCCGCGACTGGCGCCAGCGATGGAACCGAAGCGCCGCTTTCGGCCTTAGCCATGACGGACGGCGCGGCAGCTTTGCCCGCAAGATAGGCATTCGTGCCGGAAAAGAGGAGGTTCCTCATGCACGGTCTCAGGATTCCGCACAACGCCTGCGTTCTGGTCGGCGACGGCGAGAAGGCGCTGTTCCTCCGCAACGAGGGGGACGAGATGTTCCCGAACCTCGAAGTGGACCGCGCGCTGACGCAGGAGAATCCGCCGACGCACGAGCAGGGCACCGATCGCCCCGGCCGGATGGCGGAATCCGCAACCGGCCGCCGGAGCGCGCTCGAGGAGACCGACTGGCATCGCCTAGAGAAGGAGCGATTTGCCAAGGACGTCGCGGAGCGGCTCTACAGGCGCGCGCATTCCGGCCGGTTCGACCACCTGGTGATCGTGGCGCCTCCGAAGACGCTCGGCGACCTTCGCGGCGAACTCCATGCCGAAGTGAAGAGCCGTCTCCTCGCGGAGGTGGGCAAGGACCTCACCGGGCACCCGATCGATCGGATCGAGGCGATCCTCACCCGGGAAAGCGCCTGAGCCGGTTCGCCCTCCCCGCAAGGGCGAGGTTCAATGTGTCGACTATCTCAACGCTATGGCGCAGTCGTCGCGGGCATGGTCGCCGGCGACGTGGTGGCTGTGATCGCGGCCGCGCCGGGCGGCGCTTCCAGCGGGCCCTTGCGGCCGCACCCGGCGAGCGCAAGCGTCACGATGATGAGCGCCAGAGCGGCGGCCAGGGGCGAGCGGCGGGTTGCGATCATCCGAACAGGCCTCCGAAGCGGGTTCCACGCATCCTGAGCCAAAACGCGGTGGCCGTCACTTCGGCCGGGCGGTCGACGGTGCCCCGAGGCGCTCCAGCCACGCACGCGCCTCGCGGAGCACGTTCGCCGGCGCGGTGCCGCCGAAGCTCTGCCGGCTTTCGACCGAGCGGTCGACCGACAGGACGCTGAAGACGTCCGCGGTGATCCGCTTCTCCTCGGCCTGCATGTCCGCGAGCGGCAGCCGGTCGAGCGTCACGCCACGCGCCTCGGCGCGCGCGACGATGCGGCCGGTGACGTGATGCGCCTCGCGGAAGGGGAGGCCGAGGACGCGGACGAGCCAGTCGGCGAGATCGGTAGCGGTCGAGAAGGCGAGGCTCGCCGCGGCGCGCATCCGGTCGGGGTCCGGCGTCAGGTCGCGGATCATGCCGGTCATGGCGGAAAGGCTGAGCGACAGCGTCTCCATCGCCTCGAAGGTCGGCGCCTTGTCGTCCTGGAGATCCTTTTGATAGGCGAGCGGCAGGCCCTTGAGGACGATCAGGAGCGAGGTGAGGGAGCCGATCACCCGGCCGGCCTTGGCGCGGATCAGTTCCGCGGCATCGGGATTGCGCTTCTGCGGCATGATCGACGAGCCGGTGGTGAAGGCATCCGACAGCCGGACGAAGCCGAACTGCGCCGAGGTCCAGAACACGAGCTCCTCGCCGAGGCGGGAGAGGTGGATCGCGCAGATCGAGGCCGCCGACAGCGCCTCGACCGCGAAGTCGCGGTCCGAGACGCCGTCGAGCGAGTTCGCCATCGGCCGGTCGAAGCCGAGCGCCGTGGCGGTCGAATGGCGGTCGATCGGGAAGGGCGTGCCCGCAAGCGCCGCAGAGCCGAGCGGCGATTCGTTGAGCCGCTTCCGCCCGTCGGCGAACCGCCCGCGATCGCGCGAAAGCATCTCGACATAGGCGAGGAGGTGATGGCCGAAGGTGACCGGCTGCGCCGTCTGGAGGTGCGTGAAGCCCGGCATGACCATGCCGGCGGTCTCGACGGCGCGCTCCGCCAGCGCCAGCTGGAGAGCGGCGATCTCGCCGTCGATCCGGTCGATCGCGTCGCGGACCCAGAGGCGGAAATCGGTCGCGACCTGGTCGTTCCGCGACCGACCGGTGTGGAGGCGCTTGCCGGCCTCGCCGACGATCTCGGTCAGCCGCGATTCCACGTTGAGGTGGATGTCCTCGCGGTCGCGCGAGAAATTGAACGTCCCCGCTTCAATTTCCCGCAGGACCTCGTCTAGACCGGCCTTCAGCTTTTCTGCATCGTCCGCGCCGATGATGCCCTGGCGGCCCAGCATGTCCGCATGGGCGCGGCTGGCGGCAATGTCCTGGCGGTAGAGTTTGCGGTCGACGTCGATCGACGCGTTGATCTCCTCCATGATCGAGGCGGGGGCGCCGGCGAAACGGCCGCCCCACATGCTGTTGCTCATCGACGAAGGTCTCCGGGAGGGACCGCCCGCATGTCCGAACGGAAGGCCATCCTGTCGACGCTGGTTGCCGCGGTCGCCGTGGTGGCCGTTGGTATTGGCGCGATATACGTGTTCGGGAACCGGCAAGGCAACACTCAGGCCGAGGGGGGCGGGATTCAGACCATCCTCAGCCCCCCGGTGCTCGTCGCGGCGACGCCCGAGCAGGCGGCCAATTGCGAGCTCGCGCCGGCGGCCGCGGCGGCGCTCGACCGCTTCGCCGCGGGAGACCTCGCCGCCTTCCGCGTCAACACCCAGCCGATCTCGCTCGCCGCGCTCGATTTCCAGCGCGAGGACGGGACGCCGCTCTCGATCGCCGATTTCGCGGGGAAGACCGTCCTCCTCAATCTCTGGGCGACGTGGTGCGTCCCGTGCCGCGCGGAGATGCCGGCGCTCGACCGCCTGCAGCAGCAGCTCGGCGGCGAGGATTTCGCGGTCGTCGCCGTCAGCCTCGACGCCTCCGCCGCCGACCGGCCGCGCGGCTTCCTCGATGAAATCGGCGTCGGCCTCGACCTCTACGTCGATCCGCGGCTCGGCCTCCTCGACGACATAAGGCGGATCGGCGCCATCGGCGGGCTCCCGACCACGATCCTGATCGATCCGACGGGCTGCCAGCTCGGCATCATGGAAGGGCCGGCGGAATGGGATTCGCCCGCCGCGATCGGGCTCATCAACGCGGCGGTGGGTGGCGTTTAGAGCATGATCCGAAGAAGTGGCTGCCGGTTCTTCGAAAAAGATCATGCTCCATCAAGGAACAGGGCCACGAGCGTGATCCGGCTTCAACGGATCACGCTCTAGCGGAGCCGCTATTCCGCCGCGCGGCTGCCGAAGGCCGCGGCGAGGACATCGGCAATGCCGGCGTCGAGATCGGCGTCTTCGCCGCCAGCCGGCGGGGTCCGGCGCTGCGAGAACTCCGCGGCCTGGGCGAGGCTCCACTGGAACTGGCCGGGCTCGAGGGTGCCCCGGATCATCTCGTAGGTGAGCCAGATGCGGTAGGTGTTGAGGACGTCGCTCTCGCAATAGGCGGCGACGTCGGCGATGCGGCCGGCGGCCACCATCTCCTCCACCTTCGACCCGTCGAAGTCGCCGGGCTTGCCGGGAAAGCCCATCGACTTCGCCAGTTCGTCGAGCTTCACCCGGCCGGAGCTCTGGAACGAGGCGAGGACGTCGCAGAGGTCGACGGCATCCTCGGTGTAGCGGTTGAAATAGGGACGGACGTAAAGGCCCGGCACCGGGACGCGGTTGACGAGGGCGCGGTAGCGCAGCACCGGCAGGTCGAAACCGTTGCCGTTGAAGGTGACGAGCTGCGGCCGGAGCTTTGCGATCCGCGCCGCGAAATCCCGGATCAGATCGTGCTCGGTGCGCTCGCCGAGATGCGGGGCGCCGAGGGCCGAGATCGTCCAGCCCATCGGCCCGCGCGCCGCAACGAGCGCGCCGATGCAGGCGATGCGGTGGAGAACCTGCTTCGGGAAGCCGGGGCCGAGCGCCGCCCGCACTTCCGCTTCGTCCTCTCCAACCATGCCGAGAATGCGCGCCGCTGCCGCGAGGTCGGGAATGGTCTCGAGATCCCAGACGACTACGTGCTCTTCCATGGCGCCGGCCCCCGCCGCAACGTAGCGGACGCGCGCTTCCGCCGCGAGAGGGCGGGGAGGATCAGCGTGTCGGAACCGGCACTTCGCCGCGGTAATCGTAGAAGCCGCGGCCCGCTTTCCGCCCGAGCCAGCCGGCGTCGACGTATTTCACGAGGAGGGGGCATGGGCGGTATTTCGAATCCGCGAGGCCCTCGTAGAGCACCTGCATCACCGACAGGCAGGTATCGAGGCCGATGAAATCGGCCAGCTGCAGCGGCCCCATCGGGTGGTGGGCGCCGAGCCGCATCGCCGTGTCGATCGCCTCGACGGTGCCGACACCCTCGTAGAGGGTGTAGATCGCCTCGTTCAGCATCGGCATCAGGATGCGGTTGACGATGAAGGCGGGGAAATCCTCGGCCACGGTGAACGTCTTGCCGAGTTTGGTCACGAACCGCTTGGCGGTTTCGAACGTCGCGTCGCCGGTGGCGATGCCGCGGATGATCTCCACGAGGTCCATCACCGGCACCGGGTTCATGAAATGGAGCCCGATGAACCGGTCCGGCCGGTCGGTTGCGGCGGCGAGCCGGGTGATCGACAGCGACGAACTGTTGGTGGCGAGGATGGTCTCGGGCCTCAGCATCGGGCAGAGCCGGGCGTAGATGTCCCGCTTGACCGGCTCGCTCTCGGTCACCGTCTCGATGACGAGATCGACGTTGCCGAAGGCGGCGAAGTCGTTCGAACCGGAGATGCGGGCGAGGGCGGCCTTGCGGTCGGCGTCGGTGATGCGGCCCGACGCCATCTGCCGCCCGAGATTGCCGCCGATGGTGGAGAGACCGGCCGCGATCCGCGCCTCGGAGACGTCGTTGACGATGACCTCGAAGCCCGCGAGGGCACAGACATGGGCGATGCCGGCGCCCATCTGTCCGGCACCGACGACACCTACCCTGGCGATCGAACTGCCCATATCCGAAGCGTGCCTTCCTGCCGTCGAAGCGTCATCCGCCAAAGCCTTTTGCGTTGTCAAGGTTTTGGCCGGCCTCAGTCCGGTCTCCTCCCCGCCGGCGCGAGGCCGCGGTCGAGGAGCGGCGTGCCGCGCTTCCGCAGAAGGACGACGAGAACGATCCCCGCGACGATGCCGCCGACATGCGCCCACCACGCAACGGCAATGTCCCCTTCGATGAACGCATAGGCGACCTGGAACACGATCCAGGCACCGATGATCCAGTAGGCGGGAAGGCGGAGCGGTATTTTTCCGAGGAGGAGCACCCACACCCGGACGCGCGGATGGAGCACGAGATACGCCGAAACGACGCCGGCGACGGCGTCCGATGCGCCGAGAAGCGCCGCTGTCGAATCCGGATCCCAAAGGACGTGGGCCGCGCCGCCGGCGACGGCGCACAGGACGTAGAACACGACGAAGCGGACGTGCCCGAGGGCGTCCTCGACATTGTCGCCGAACACCCACAGGAACAGCATGTTGCCGAAAAGGTGCCAGAAATCGGCGTGCATGAAGGCGCTGGTCAGGATCGTCGCCCATTCCGGCACGACCGCGATCGTCGCGTCCCGGACGCCGGCAGCGCCGGTGAACGTCCCCGGGACGAGCATCAGGCCCCGTTCGGTGGCGTCGCTGAGCACGAAGGTCTGCAGCGCGAAGGCGACGACGTTGGCGGCGATCAGGCCGAGCGTTGCGTAGTGCAGCGGGATGTTCTGGCGCTCGTTGATGTCGAAGACCGGTATGAACATCGCCCCCCCCCCGATGCGGTCAGCGGTTCTGGCCAGGCACCCAGAGAACGTCGGCAGCGCCGCGATCGTTGGCCCATCGCGCGGCGACGAAGAGGAGATCGGACAGGCGGTTGACGAAATGCAGCGCCGGCAGCGAGACCGGCTCGCCCGCGGCCAGCGCGACCATCCGCCGCTCGGCCCGGCGCGCGACGGTGCGCGCGACGTGGAGCGCGGCGGCGAGCGGCGACCCGCCCGGCAGCACGAAGGAGCGGAGCGGTTCGAGCGGCGCGTTGAGGAGGTCGATCTCGTGTTCGAGACGCTCCACCTGCGCCGCCGCGATCCGGAGGGCCGACGCCGGCGCCGCGCCCGGCTTCATGGGGGTCGCGAGGTCGGCGCCGAGGTCGAAGAGGTCGTTCTGGATGCGACCGAGAATGGCGTCGATCGTGGCGATGCCGGCGGAGTGGATGCGGGCAACACCGATTGCAGCGTTCGCCTCGTCGACCGCGCCGATCGCTTCGAGGCGCGGGTCAGCCTTCGAGCGGCGTTCGTTGCCGACGAGGCCGGTGGTGCCGTCGTCGCCGGTGCGCGTGTAGATTCGCGTCAGCGCGACCACGGCCAGAGCCTGATCCGTTGAAGCCGGGTCATGTTCTAGCCGGAGCCGCGCGTCGACATATAGAGCGCGAACATGACGATGATGACGGCGATCAGCTGAAGGAGGATGCGGGCGCGCATCAGCTTCTGCGATACGTTTGGCGGGCCGCCGCGCATCAGGTTGACGAGGCCGAAGATCAGAACGATCACGACCAGCCCCGCCGCGACCAGGCCCAGTATCTGCCAGAACCCCATCCGATTCTCCCGTTGCGGCCAGTATAGGCGAGCGTCCCGCCGGCCGCCATGCATACGGACGCCGCCCAACACGGCGCTGTGACGCGCGGTTCCGTGCCGGCCCTCGTTTCGCCGCGGCGGCACTGCTAGTCTCCCTCCGCCGGACGGGGCCCGGCAACGAGGGATGTGGATGGCCATCGAGCAGCCGCGCGGCCGCGGCTTCGGGGTAGCCGAGGACGAGGACGCGATCCGGAAGCGGATCGCGCGCGCCGTCCGTCGCGCCCGCCTCGCGCTCCTGTGGGAAGCGGTGTGGCCGAAGCTCGTGCCACCGCTCCTCCTCGCGGCAGCCTTCCTTGCCCTGTCGTCGCTCGGCGTCTGGATCGGCATGCTGGAATGGCTCCGGCTGGTCGTCCTCGGCGCGTTCGCCGTTGCGGCGGCAGCGGCGCTCGCGCCGCTCCTCTGGCTCCGCATGCCGAGCCGCGCGGCGGCGCTCGCCCGCGTCGAGACAGCGACCGGCGCGCCGCATCGGCCGGCACGCAGCGTCTTCGACACGCTCGGTGCCGGCAGCGCCGACCCGCTGACGCGCGCCGTCTGGGCCGCGCACCGGGCGCGCCTCCTCGCCGAATTCGGTCCGCTCCGCGCCGGGTTGCCGTCGCCGGGCGTCGCGCGCCGCGATCCCTACGCCATCCGCTACCTCGTCCTTCTCGTCCTCGTCGTTGCCTTCATCGCCGGCGGGGCCGGCATCTCCGATCGGCTGAACGACGCGTTCCGTGGCGCCGCGCCGACATCGGCGGCCGCGGCCGTCGCCCGCGTCGATGCCTGGGCGGCGCCGCCGGACTACACCGGCCGGCCGCCGATCTTCCTCACCGGCGAGGCCGTTCGCGGCGATGCGCCGATCTCGGTGCCCGAGGGCACGACGATCATCGTCCGCACCGCCGCCGACCAGCGCGACGTCGCCGTGACCCGGACCGTCGATGGCGCCGACACGCGGGTTCCCGCCGCCGTCGGCCTCGGCGCCGGGCCGCGCGAGCACAGGTTCGTCCTCGATGCCGACGGCGGCGTCACGATCCGCGCCGGCAACGAGCAACTGTACGCCTGGCAGTTCACCGTCGTCCCCGACACGCCGCCGACGATGGAATGGACGAACGACCCGCCGACGACGACGCAGGGCGTCCTCCGCGTCGGCGTTGCGGTGACCGACGACTACGGCATTGCGACAGTGCACGGCGAGGCGACGCTGGTCGCGCCGCCGGCCGCCGAGGCGCGGCCGCTGATCGGGCCGCCCGACATCGCGCTCCGCCCGCCCGACGTGACGCCGGGCGAGGCGGCGACGGTGAACGCGGCGATCGACGTCGCCTCCCATCCCTGGGCCGGCCTTCGCGTGAACCTTCGCCTCATCGCGACGGACGCCGCGGGGCAGCAAGGCGCCACGACGATCCGCACCGTCACGCTGCCGCAGCGGGTCTTCACGCTGCCGCTGTCGCGCGCTCTCGTCGAGCAGCGGCAGATCCTCGCGCTCGATGCGAACCAGCGCGGCCGCGTCGCTTCCGCGCTCGACCTCCTGACGGTAGCGCCGGCGCTCTTCATCGATGGCGCGGGCGAGTATCTCGCGCTCCGGACGGTCTACTACCGCCTCGTCTACGCCGGCACCGACGCCGAGCTTTCGGCCGTCGTCGACGCGCTCTGGAACCTTGCGGTGGCGCTCGAGGACAACCCGGTCGACAATGCCGGGCGGACGCTCGAGGCGGCGGCGGAGGCGCTCCGCGAGGCGCTCGCGAACGACGCGCCCGACGAGGAGGTCCAGGCGCTGATGGACCAGCTCCAGGCCGCGGTGCGCCAGTACCTCGCCGAACTCGCCGAGCGCGCGCCGACGCAGGCCGACGGCACCATGCCGCCGCCGAACGCCGACGCCCTCGACCGCGCCGAGATCGACGAGATGATCGACGAGATGCGCGACATGGCGCAGAACGGCGACCGCAACGACGCGCAGGCCGCGCTCGACCGCTTCGAGCGGATGATGGAGAACCTCCGGGCCGGGACGCCCGAGGAGCTGGCGCAGCAGCCGCCGCCGGAAGGCAACGAAACGCTGCAGGACCTCGCCGACATCATCGTCGAGCAGCAGCGCATCCAGGACGAGACGTTCACCATCCAGCAGGAGCAGAACGCGCCGATCGCGACGCCGCGCACCGACGAGGAGGCACGGCAGCTCCTCGAGGAGCTGCGTCAGCGCCGCGCCGACCAGGCGCAGCGCCTCAACCAGCTCCAGGCCGAGCAGGAGGCGCTCGACGGCGCGCTCGGGCGGCTGATGGAGGAAATGGACACCCTCGGCTTCCTCGAACCCGACAACACGCTCGGCGCCGCCCGCGAGGACATGGCAGCGGCGGCGACCGAGCTCGGTGCGGGCGACGCCGAGGACGCCGTCCGCGAACAGCAGGAGGCGCTCGTCAACCTCGACGGCGGCGCGCGCGACCTCGCCGAGCAGCTCGCCACCGGCAACCCCAATACCCAGGTCCGGCGCAGCAATACCGGCACCGGCGGCAACGATCCGCTCGGCCGTCCGCTGCCGACCCAGGGGCCGGACTATGGCGACGAGACCCGCGTGCCCGAGGAGATCGACCGCCAGCGTGCCCGCGAGATCCTCGATGCCATCCGCCAGCGTCTCGAAGAGGGCGGGCGGCCCGAGGTCGAGCGCAACTACCTCGAACGGCTCCTCGAGGATTTCTGACCTGAAAACCCCAGGCAGCGCGGCGGCTGCCGGCCGGCTTGCGCCGGGCGAACACCAGCCGCATAACGCTGTGCGTCCTCGGGAGGGATCGTTCACATGACCATGCATGCGGGCCGCGCCGCGGCGATCCGGCGTGTTCTGGCCACGGGCCTTGCGGGCGCCGTCCTTGCGGGCGTCGCGGCTGCGCAGCAGATCGAGCCGCGCGTCGTCTTCGACGATTTCGCCGATCCGCGCTCCGGCTGGACCGAGCACGCCGCCAATGGCGGCATCGAGATCGCCTATCGCGACGGCACCTACCAGGTGGTGATGACGACGCCGACGCCGCTGCAGGTGATCGGCAGCGGCACGCGGCTTGCCGACGGGGCCGTCTCGGTCGACGTCGCCAATCTCGAGCCGTCGGTCCCGCATCCGCAGGGCCTGTTCGTTCGCGGGCAGGACTCGGACAACTACTACGGGTTCCTCGTCCAGTCGGACGGAACATTCACCGTCTTCCGCTGGGAGAACGGCATGTATTACAGCGAGAGCGCGGCCAACATGCAGCTGCCCGCCGGCCTCTATTCGACCGACGGCATGAACGCGCTCGACGTCATGACGGAGGGGCAGCGGATTCGCTTCTTCGTCAACTTCGTCGAGGTTTTCGAGGTGCGGAACACCAAGTGGATCGACGGCGAAGCCGGCCTCCTCTTCGGCAACCTCTCCTTCGACCGCGCCGGGACCGTCTACGACAACTGGCGCATCCAGATCCTCCGCTGAGCCGGATACCCTCTCCTCGGCCCGGCATCGAAGCGCGGGCATCGATCCCCGGCGTCGCCGGTCCGCAAACCGGTTGACATCACGGCAGGCTTGCGCGACCGGTCGCGCCTTCGTTCATGGCGGGGCTACGACCGGTGCGCGTTCTCGATGACTATTTTGCCACCGGCGCGTGGCGCGATCTCGTGCGCGAATACGAGACGCCCCTTGTCGTCGTCGATGCCGCGATCGTCCGCGAACGCGCCCGTTCGCTCCGGAGGGCCTTTCCGGGGGCGAAGCTCTTCTACGCGCCAAAGGCCAACCACAACCCGCACATCGTCCGTCTGATCGTCGAGGAAGGTTTCGGCATCGACGCCGTCAGCCCGATGGAAATCCGCCTCGGCACGTCGCTCGGCGTCGAGCCGCAGGACATCGTCTACGTCGAGAACGCCATGTCGCCCGCCGACATGGGCTACGCGATCGCCGAAGGCGTCCGCATCGTCCTCGGCTCGCTCGGCGCGGTGCAGCGCTGGGGCGTGGCGAAGCCGAATTCGAGCGTCAGCCTTCGCGTCAATGGCGACATCGGCGCCTCGTCGCACCACTACACCTTCACGGCCGGTCCCAAGACCAAGTTCGGCATCCACGTCACGCAGCTTGCCGAAGCGCGGGCGATCTGCGCCGCGCATGGCGTGAAGATCACGGGCCTCCAGCAGCACATCGGTTCGAACTGGCTCGACCCCGATCCGTTCGTGACCGCCGCCGAGGCGCTGATCACGATCGCAAAAGCGTTTCCGGACGTGACGATGCTCGATTTCGGCGGCGGCTTCGGCATTCCGTACCGGCCGGAGGACCATCGACTCGACGTCGACGGTGTCGGCGACGCGGTCCGCCACCTCGTCCGCAGCCACAAGGCGCCGTCGGGCCACGACTACGAGATCGGCTTCGAGCCAGGTCGCTATCTCGTGGCCGAGAGCTCGGCGATCCTCACGACGGTCCACGACCGAAAAATCGGCTCGACCGGCCGCATCTTCGTCGGCACCGACACCGGCTTCAACCAGCTGATTCGGCCGGCGCTCTACAACTCCTACCACCGCATCCTCAACCTGACGGGCGGCGACCGGGAGACCGAACGCGTCGACGTGTGTGGCAATCTCTGCGAGGAAGCCGACTATCTCGCCCGCGACCGCCTCCTCCCCGCGGCGAAGGAAGGCGACGTCCTCGCGATCATGGACGCCGGCGCGTACGGCCTCGCGCAGGCGAGCGACTACAATCTCCGCCTCATGCCGGCCGAAGTGATGATCGACGGCGACAGCCACCGGCTGATCCGGAAGCGGAAGACGTTCAACGACGTGATGGCGCAGTTCGACGTTTGATTCCTGCTTCCTGGCGGCCGGTTCTCTCTCCGCAAGACCATCCCCGTCGGATCAGCCTTCGGCTGTCCGGAACGAGGGGATCTGCGCCGGCGAGAGCGATCAGCGGAACACGCCGCCGACCACCGCGACCACCAGCCAGAAAACCAGCACCGCCGCGGGGATGAGCGGGATCAGCCAGCGGATGCGGCGGTCGCCGGCGACGAACTTGCCGCCGGGGAAATAGTAGAGGGCGAACACCGGGTCGTGGACGAGGAGTTCCTTCAGCCGGTCGAGCCCCGCCACCATGCGCGCCGAGAGGAAGATGAAGGCGAGCGAGTAGGCCGTCGCCAGCACCACCAGCGCGATCCGCGCCGAGAGGAGGAAACTGCTCGGCTCGGCGGGGACGTGGGAGGTGAAAAACGCGCCTGCGAGGAATGCCTGTGCCACGATGAAGGTATTGAGGCGGTGCTGGAGCAGGATCTCCATCGCGGAGTGATACTCCCAGGCGCGTGACAGACGCGCCTGCGGACCATCAGCGGGGAGGGGCGCCGTTTCCGGGGCGGGATCGGGGAAAGGTCGCGACATTGCCGGTCAGTCGTGAAGCCGGATCGTTTTCACTTGGGCACGCAGCACCGCGATCGCCCCATAGGGTTTCGCCGTCGATTTCCCGTCGCCTGAGGGTACGAAGCCGATTTCAGTGCCGATGACGAACCCTTCCCGTTCGAGCGTTGCGGCGAAGGGGTAGGGGTCGGCGAAGTGCGGCACGTCGATGTTGAGTTCGTCGCCGGAGCTGAAAGCGATCGTGAAAATGGCCATGCGAACCCCCAGCATTTCCAGAGCATAGCACGGCCGCACCCGGGCGGTGATCCGCGCAAGGTGGTCCTCTGGCGCCGGCGCGTCAGGCCGCCGGCCGCGGCTCCGGCAAAGCGACATGCTCCGGCCGCACGAACTTTTCCGCCGCGGCGACGCCGATCTCGTAGAGGCGCTGGACGCCGGCGGCGTTGTCGAGCTCGGCGAGCTCCGCGATTTCAGCGTCGGTCGACCGGATGCCGAGTTCCCGGTGCAGCCAGTCGCTGTCGAGGCGGACGTTGTAGCGGGCGAAGCTGAACAGCGGCGCCGCGGGGAGCCTGAACCCGCCGAGATCGCCGGATTCGCTGTTGAGCGGCCACGAGGTGTCGCTGTGGCCGAGAAGCTCCATCATCGTCGTCGCGACGTCGCTGCCGTCCGCCGACATGCCGCGCAGCGCCTCGACGGCGAGCATCGCCGCGGGCATCCGCCGCGCCGCGGCGGGGCCGAGGCGGAGGCGGTGGAGGCCGGTGCCCACCGAGACGATCCGCAGCCGCTCCGCCCCGGTCGGCCAGCCGAAGCCGTAGGCCGGGACGGTCGCGAGCTGGAGGAGGGCGAGGACGGGGTTGTTGTACGGCGTCATCCCGCCGTCGACGAAAAGGCCGGGCGCGGTGTTCTCGGCCACCGGCACCTCGTGCGGGGCAAAATAGTAGGGTGCCGCCGTCGAGGCGCGGACGAGGTCGGCGAGCCGGTAGTGCCGGTTGCCCACATACGAGCCATCCGGCGGGTCGGCCCAGTATTTCGCCGCCGGGTTGTTGGTCACCAGCCACGGGCTGCCGGTGTCGAGGCGCTTCATCACGATGGCGAGCGACGTGCGAAGGTCCGGGCTGTCGAGCCGCCGGTCACCCACCACGGCGGCGATTTCGCTTTCGAGCGCGTCGGCATCGAAGATGGTCTGGATCAGCTTCAGCCGGAAGCGCGAGCGCACGAACACTTTCGGCACGAGATCGCGATAGAACGCGCCGATCTCGCGGACCGGGTAGCCCAGCGCCAGCGCCGTGCCGATGATGGCGCCGGTCGAGGTGCCGCCGATGAGGTCGAACGCCTCGGCGAGCCGCACCGGCCGTCCCGCGCGCTCGCCCAGCAGCGTCTCGATGCGTTCGAGGAAGGCGATCGAGACGATGCCCCGCACCCCGCCGCCATCGAGCGCGAGGATGCTGCGTGGCGGGGATGGAGCGTCCGTGGTGGCGCTCCCGGTCAGCAAGGCGACCACCGCCCGGTGCGGTGGCGGCGAGGGGTTGGGAAGCAGGCAGGCGGTAGCGTCATGCAGCGTGCCGCCATGGCGGGTTTTCCAACGGAATTCGGTTCACAAGGCCCGAAACGGCGGCATGCTTCAACCGAAAATCGCAGGCCCCGCGCCCTGCGCGGGACGCAGCCGGCCCTGCGGCAACAGCGCATTGGCGGACCGTTCACCGGCTGGTAAGAGGTGCGGCAGGCCGTGGACCGGGGGCCCAACCCCGCCCGCGAAAGGGATGCCGTGCCGCAACGGCCGGCGGGGAGGAGCGTCTCGTTGAGCCACACCGTCAATCATCTCCGTAAACCGCGCGTCCAGCGCAGCACCCTCGCGGTGCCGGGATCGAACCCCGGGATGTTCGAAAAGGCTCTCGCGAGCGACACCGACTTCATCTTCCTCGACCTCGAGGACGCCGTGGCGCCGCCCGACAAGGAGCAGGCACGGAAGAACATCGTCCAGGCCCTCAACGATCTCGACTGGCGCGGCGCGGGCAAGACGATGTCGGTCCGCATCAACGGCCTCGACACCCACTACATGTACCGCGACGTCGTCGACCTCATGGAGCAGGCGGGGTCGAAGATCGACACGCTGCTGGTGCCGAAGGTCGGCGTCCCCGCCGATCTCTACGCCGTCGAGATGATGGTCAATCAGATCGAGATGGCCAAAGGCCTCAAGAACAGGGTCGGCCTCGAAGCGCTGATCGAAACCGCGCTCGGCATGGCCAATGTCGAGGCGATCGCCGCGTGGAACGGCCGGCTCGAGGCGCTCCATTTCGGCGTCGCCGACTACGCCGCCTCCAACAAGGCGCGCACGGTCAACATCGGCGGCCTCAACCCCGACTATCCCGGCGACCAGTGGCATTTCGCGCTGTCGCGCATGACCGTCGCCTGCCGTGCCTATGGCCTCCGCGCCATCGACGGCCCGTTCGGCGACTTCAAGGATCCGGACGGTTATCGGCTCGCCGCCCGGAGAGGCGCCGCCCTCGGCATCGAGGGCAAGTGGGCGATCCACCCGACCCAGATCGCGCTCGCCAACGAGGTGTTCTCGCCGTCGCCCGCCGAGGTCGACAAGGCGAAGCGCATCGTTGCGGCGTTGAAGGAAGCGGAAGCGCAGGGCAAGGGCGCCGCGGCGCTCGACGGCAAGATGATCGACGCCGCATCCGAGCGCATGGCCCGCAACGTCCTCATCGTCAACGACGCCATTGAGGCCGCCGCGCAGAAGCGCGCAACGGCCGCCTGACGGAGCCAACATGGACATTCACGAGTACCAGGCGAAGGAAGTCCTTTCGCGCTACGGCGTGCCCGTCGCGAAGGGCGTCATCGCCTATTCCGCTGACGATGCCGTCAACGCCGCCCGCGAAATCGGCGGCGAGAA
>JADLGL010000025.1 GCA_020849325.1 Bauldia sp.
ATCGTGGGTTCGGCCGCTACGCGGCTTCCTCCTGATCCTCGTCCTCGGCTTCCGCTTCGACGGCCTCATCGGCGTCGGCTTCGGCGACGGCCGTCTTGGCGCCGCGGCGCGGGCTCTTGGCGAGGTTCTCCTGGATGCGCTGCACCGCCTCGGTCTCCGAGATGCCGGCGACCGCCGCGATCTCGCGCGACATGCGGTCGAGCGCGGCCTCGTAGAGCTGCCGCTCGGAGTAGGACTGCTCCGGCTGGGCGTCCGAACGGAAGAGATCGCGCACGACCTCGGAGATCGACAGGAGATCGCCCGAGTTGATCTTCGCCTCGTACTCCTGGGCTCGGCGGCTCCACATCGTGCGCTTGATGCGGGCGCGGCCGCGCACGATCTCGAGCGCACGGTCCACCGTCGCGTCGTCCGCGAGCTTCCGCATGCCGACGGTTTTTGCCTTCGGCACCGGCACGCGGAGGGTCATCTTGTCCTTCTCGAAAGCGACGACATAGAGCTCGAGCTTCATGCCGGCCACTTCCTGGTTCTCGAGGCGCACGATCTTGCCGACCCCGTGGGCCGGATAGACGATGTGCTCGCCCGTCCGGAACTCGGACCGCGGAGTGGTCTTCTTCGCTGCAGCCATGCGCTTCGCTCCTGTAACGCCCCGACCGCGGCCCATGGGGGCGCGCGGCGCCGGCGCTGCCTCCGTCAGGTGACGACACGAGTCCGCCCGCCCAACGTGGTGTCGAGGGCGGGGGAACAGGCGTAGCCAACGGATGCTGGAAGGCGAAAGCCGGCTGTCACAATACCGTAGCACAAAAAAGGGGGACTTTCAAAGGTTTGCTCCGCCCTTCGCTTGCCATGCGCCGCCAGCCGTGCCAGCCCCCGCCGGGATTCGCTGGCGGCAGGTCCCGCGCGCAATCCTCGAACGCGGGCGAGCGACGCCGATCGCCGGCAAGGTCCCCTGTCCGCCCCACAATCAAGCGGATACCGGGCCTCGATGCCGACCAGGGCGCGCGACCTCAAACCGATCGGCGGCGTTCGTCCTGCCGTCGAGTTCAACGACGGCAGTCCACGGCACGCACGACTTCGTGACGCTCGTGGCCAATCCCGGCCCGATGCTCGCTCCCTACCGCGAGGAGGCCTGTCTCTCCCGCGCCTTCCTCGAGATGGGCGCGCCTACCTGGCCGAACGGCTTCGACGTGGCACCGGAATGGCTGCGCCGCGAGATGATTGCGGCGGGCGAACTCAGCAGGGATGCTGCGGTGTAGAAGGCAGACCCGGCGAGGTCGCGACTGGCCGCACCATCCGGCGAAAGACGCCGCGAGGCTCGCTCGACCGCCCGCCGGCTCTAATCGCCTTCGCCGGGGTTCGGCGAGAAGAACTTCTTGAACTTGTCCGGCATGCCCTCGAACGACTTGGCGTCGGCGGCCGGCTCGCGCTTCTCGGTGACGTTCGGCCACTGGCCGGCATAGTCGGCGTTCAGCTTCAGCCAGGAATCGAGACCGCCTTCGGTGTCGGGCTTGATCGCGTCGGCCGGGCATTCGGGCTCGCACACGCCGCAATCGATGCACTCGTCGGGATGGATGACGAGCATGTTCTCACCCTCGTAGAAACAGTCCACCGGGCAGACCTCGACGCAGTCCATGTACTTGCACTTGATGCAGTTCTCGGTGACGACGTAGGTCAAGATTCCCCTCTCCGCGCTCTGCCTGAAGCCCGTTTTTCGCGTGACCGGCGGTCACGGGCCTCCAGTGGTTCCGTAGCCCGTTCGACAGCCCGCGGCAAGGTTTCGAGCCGGTCTAGCCTGCATCATCTTCGCTCGACCGCTTCAGCGCGATGAGGTTTTTGCGCGCGTGCTTGTCGGGACGGCCGCCGGGATCGGGAACCGGGGCCGATACGGGGGCAACCGCGCCGGCGACGGGCACCTTCGCGGGCGGCGCGAGATCGTCGTAGAGGCGGCCGGCGTCCGTGGCCGAACCCCGGCGCTCGGAGAACCCCGTGATGCGGAGGACGCGGACGATCGTCGGGAAGGCGACGGTGAGCACGTCGCCGAGCTTCACCGCGCGGCTTGCGGATTCGCTCCGCTCGCGATTGACGCGGACCCGACCCGACGTCGCGAGCTCCTGGGCGGCGGTGCGGGTGCGGGCAAGGCGCGCGTGCCACAGCCAGCGGTCGATGCGCTGGCGGTCCGGCCGCGGCTCGCCGGCGCCTGACAATCAGCGCCCGCGCTTCTCGAGATCCGCCTTGAGCGCGGCGAGCTTTGCGAACGGCGAATCCGGATCGGCCGCCTTTTCGCGCGGCTTGAAGGCCGGCTGCGAGGAGGCGAACGGCCGGCGCTCGGCGTCGCCGCGCTGCGGCCGGTCGCGCCGGTCCTCGCCGTCGCGGCGGGGCGGGCGATCCTCGCGGCTGCGTTCGCGGTCGCCACCGCCCTCGCGGCGGCCGCCGTCACGGCGCGGACCACCGCCGCGCCGCTCGTCGCGGTCCCGGCCCTCGCCGCCGCGGTCGCGCCGGTTGCCGCCGCGGTCACGGCCTTCGCCGGGCGCTTGCGCGGGTGCTGCCGGAGCACCGTCCGCCGGCTGCGGCTGGGCGGCGGCACCGGCGTCCGCGTTCCGGCCACGCCGCGGCCGGCCCTCGCGGCCGGCGGGACGATGACGGCGCTCGCCCGGCGGCCGGCCGGGGCGCCAGACTTCGATGAATTGCGGTTCCGCAGCTGCCGCGGCCGCGTCGCCGGCCATGGGCTCGGCGGCAGGAACGGGCGCCGCGGCCGAAACAGGAGCGGGGACGGCGATCGGAGCGGGCGCCTCCTCCTCTTCGGCCCAGCCGCTGGGCTCGGGTCGATCCACGACGATCGCGGCAGTGGTTTCGGCGACGGCTTGCGTGGGCATGTCGCCATCGGCCGGAGCGGCGGCTTCTGAGGCGACCGGGATGGCCTCCTCGGGCGCGACCGGCGCGGCCGGGACCGCAACGGCCACCGGGCGGCGGTCGACGCGGTAGCCGAGCGACTTCAGCACCGCGGCGAAATCCTCGCCGGACGAGCCGAGCAGCGAGGTCATCGCCGGCGTCACGGTGAAGCCGCCGCCGCGGACCGCGCCGGCGGGCGGCTCGGGCGTTTCCGGCGTCGGCCGCCAGGCGAGGAGCGGGCGGATCAGGTCGGCGAGGCGCTCGAGGATGTCGAGACGGACGGCGCGGGGGCCGGACACGCGGAAGCCGACGACGCGGTAGAGCGCCTTCGGAAAACTCTCGTCGACCGGGATGGTCGTGCGGCCGGCCTGCGAGAGCGCCGGTAGTTCCGCAAGGCCCGGGCCGCCGAGGCCGCCATTCTTGAGACCCCAAAGGATCGCGAGGAGCGCGCTCGGATGCGGCTTGAGAAGGGCGGGGACATAGATGTTGTAGGCGCCGAACCGGACGCCGAGCTTCCGGAGGCTCGCCCGCATGTCCTGGTCGAGGGCGCGGATGTCCTCGGCGATCTCGCTCCGCTCGATGACGCCCAGCGCCTCGGAGAGGCGGAAGGCGATGCCGCGCGCGAGCGGCGCGAGGTCTTCCGCCGCGCGCATGTCGTAGAGCGGCTTCAGCAGCGTCTCGAGGTGGTTCTTCAGCCACTTGTCCAGCCGGCCCTGCACCGCGTCGAGCGCAGCGCCGGTGAGGGCTTCGTCCGAAAGGATGACGAGGCGCGGCTTCAGGATCTCGTCGCCGTCGACGAGGCGGGCGATGGTGAGGCCCTGCCAGCGGAGGACGCCGTCGCTCGCAAGCAGGAACGCTTCGTTGGGCGCCACCGAGACGCCTTCGGCCCGTCGCGAGATCTCGCCGACCAGCGCCTGCTGCGCCGCCGTGCGGATCGCCTTCGCATCAGGTCCGCCCGCCTGCGGGTCCGGCACGAAGCGGAACCCCTGGAGCTGGCCGACATGGAGACCTTCTACGACGACGTTGCCGTCGGGCGTGATCTCGGCTTCGAGCATGGCGTTCTCTCTCAGTCGTCGCATCAGCACGCTGGTGCGCCTGTCGACGAAACGTTGCGTCAGTCTCTCGTGGAGGGCATCCGACAGCCGATCCTCTATCGCCCGCGTGCGTTCCTGCCAATGCGTCTGGTCGCGCAACCAGTCGGGACGGTTTGCGGCATATGTCCAGGTGCGGATGTGGGCGATGCGGTTCGACAGGGTGTCGATGTCGCCGTCGGTGCGGTCGGCGAAGGCGATCTGCTCGGCGAACCAGTCGTCGGCGATCGCCCCGCGCCGGGCGATCTGGCCGAACACCGCCGTGACGAGTTCCGCGTGGTTGGCCAAGGCGATACGGCGATAGTCCGGCACCTGGCAGACGTCCCAGAGGAGCGCCACGCGCTCCCGTGTCGTCGCGAGAGCGGCGGTGTCGGGATCGCGGGTGACGAGGTCGAGGACGTTCACGTCGTCGGCGGGCGGCGCCTTGGTGAGGCCGTCGCGGTTCGGCGGCGTGTCGAGCGTCGCCTTGAGCGCCGCGATCGACGAGAAATCGAGAGCGCGGTTCCGCCACTGCAGCGTCTGCACCATCTCGAAGCGGTGGGATTCGAGCGCCTCGACGAGATCGTCCTCGAGCGGATCGGCGCGCCCGGTGATCCCGAACGTGCCGTCGCGCGTGTGCCGCCCGGCGCGCCCGGCGATCTGGCCGAACTCGGCTGGCGTCAGGCGGCGGTACTGGTAGCCGTCGAATTTCCGGTCGGACGCGAAGGCGACGTGGTCGAGGTCGAGGTTGAGGCCCATGCCGATGGCGTCGGTCGCGACGAGGAAGTCGACGTCGCCGTTCTGGAACATCTCGACCTGGGCGTTCCGCGTCCGCGGGCTGAGCGCGCCGAGGACCACCGCAACGCCGCCGCGCTGGCGGCGGATGAGCTCGCCGATGGCGTAGACCTCGTCGGCCGAGAAGGCGACGATCGCCGAGCGCCGCTGCAGCCGGGTGAGCTTCTTCGACCCGGCATAGGTGAGGACCGACAGCCGCGGGCGGGTGACGATGTTGGCGCCGGGAACGAGCTTCTCGATCACCCGCCGCATCGTCGCGGCGCCGAGGAGGAGCGTCTCGTCCCGGCCGCGGAGGTTGA
Source organism: Bauldia sp. (assembly GCA_020849325.1). Classification (GTDB taxonomy): domain Bacteria; phylum Pseudomonadota; class Alphaproteobacteria; order Rhizobiales; family Kaistiaceae; genus JADLGL01. Next base: position 5,051 of record JADLGL010000025.1, read on the forward strand.
GGATGCGGTCGGTGAAGACGTGGCCGCGCTCGAGATCGCCGGCGAGCTGGATCTCGTCGATGGCGAGGAACGAGACGTCGGTCCGCGCCGGCAGCGCCTCGACGGTGCACACGCTGAACCGCGGTCTTGGCGGGATGATCTTCTCTTCGCCGGTGATGAGCGCTACCGAGTCCGCACCCGCCCGCTGGACGATCCGGCCATAGACTTCGCGCGCGAGGAGGCGGAGCGGCAGGCCGATCATGCCCGACGGATGGGCCAGCATCCGCTCGATCGCGAGATGCGTCTTGCCGGTGTTGGTGGGGCCGAGGATCGCCGTAACGGTGCGCGCGCCCGGCGCACGCACCGCATCCGGCTGGGTCAGGACGTTCATCGGAGGCGGGGCTGGATTCCCTCGTCGGCGGCTCCACGGCGGGAGCGGCGCCAAAGGCTTATCATGAGAATGGAAGGCCGCGAGCGGGATTCGCGCCGCGCGCCGCCACGCCGAGCAAGGCCCTTCGCAAACCCAGGCCACGGTGCTAAGGATGCACGAGAACCGAGGGAAGGCGAGAACAACATGGCCGGCAACGCACCGCTCCAGTCCAGGATCACGGACATCCCGTCGGCTCCGGAATTCGCTGCCAACCGCTTCATTTCGGCCGGCTTCAACGGCAACGCGCTCACGCTCACCTTCGGCACGACCCACTTCCTGCCGAACAGGATGGGCGAGCCGATGGGCGATGCAACCGAGTCGGTCACCTATGTCACGGCCCGCATCGTCCTTTCGGCCGCCGCGGCCGCGGAACTCGTCACCAACGTCAAGCAGATGATGGAGCGGCTTGGCCTCGTCCGTCCGGGCACGCAGCAGACCCTGCAGTAGGCTTGCCGCCGTCGCCGCTGCCGCGATCTCGGGCAGCGCGCTCTCTTTCCTCGCCCCGCCTTCCGCCCTCGCACAGGGCGAGCGCGCCGCCGCCGTGGCCGAGCAATGCTCGGCCGAACTCGGGCTCACCGCGGCGGAGTGCGCCTGCGTCATGACTGCGGCCCGCGTCGACCTCAGCGAGCGCCAGATCGACTACTTCATGGTCCGGATCGCGCGGAACGACGCTGAGGTCGAGCGAATGCGGACCTTCATGCCGCTCGGCGAGCGCCTCGCCATCCTCGTCGCCATCCAGCGCGCCGCCGAGGACTGCATCCCCGGCCGGCGCATCGAGATACCGCCGTCGTGAGTACCCCCACCGTCGGGTATTCCGGCACGCCGCTCGCAAAGAAGCTCGGGCTCCGCGACGGCATGGTGGCGCTGTTCGTCGGCCTGCCGGCGGACCTCGCCTGGCTCGCCGATGCGGCGGTGTTCATGGCAGTCGCCACGAGCCGCGACATCGCGCCGATCGGCGACGGCACGAAGCGCGACTTCGTCCACCTCTTCACCAGCTCCGCCGCGGAGCTCGCCGCCGCCACGCCGCCGATCCGCGCCGGCCTGAAACCCGACGGCATGGCGTGGATCTCATGGCCGAAGAAGGCGTCGAAGCGGCCCACCGACATCACCGAGGACCGCATCCGCGACATCATGCTGCCGTCCGGTCTCGTCGACGTGAAGGTCGCGGCGGTTGACGAGGTGTGGTCCGGCCTGAAACTCGTGATCCGCAAGGAACTGAGGAACTGATGGTTTCGTTTCGCCTGCCGAAGCGATCGAAGGTCGACGAGGGCGCCGTCCGCCGCGTCGCGGATGCCGCCGATCCGCGCACGCTGCGGGTCTACCGCTGGAACCCGGACGACGGGAAGAATCCGCGGATCGACACGTTCGAGATCGACCAGGCCGCCACCGGCCCGATGGTGCTCGACGCCCTCATGGCCATCAAGGACGAGCTCGATCCGAGCCTCGCGTTCCGCCGCTCCTGCCGGGAAGGCGTCTGCGGCTCGTGCGCGATGAACATCGACGGCCAGAACACGCTCGCCTGCACGCATGCCCTCGCCGATTGCGAGGACGTGGTGAAAGTCTATCCGCTGCCGCACCAGGCGGTGGTCAAGGACCTCGTCCCCGATCTCACCGAGTTCTACGCCCACCATGCGTCGATCGAGCCGTGGCTGCACGACGACGGCACGCCGCCGCCCGAGAAGGAGCGCCTCCAGAGCGAGGCGCAGCGGGCGCAGCTCGACGGGCTCTACGAATGCATCCTGTGCGCCTGCTGCTCGACGGCGTGCCCGAGCTACTGGTGGAACAGCGACCGCTTCCTCGGCCCCGCGACGCTCCTCCAGGCCCAGCGCTGGATCAGCGACAGCCGCGACGCGGCGACGGAAGCGCGGCTCGACGACCTCGACGATCCGTTCAAGCTCTATCGCTGCCACACGATCCTGAACTGCGCTCCGGCGTGCCCGAAAGGGCTCAACCCGGCGCAGGCGATCGCCGACATCAAGAGCGCGCTGGCGGATCGGTCGGAGTAGGCGACGCCGCTCCGACCCGGACCGCCGATGGGGAACCGGCGCGACGCCCTATTCGTCGAGGAGGACTTCCAGCTCGGCGTAGTGCGCGGCCACCACCGCCACGTTGGCGTCGGTCGGCACCATGAAGGGCGGCATGAACTGCAGCATCATCGCCCGTTCCTGAGCGGTGAGGTCGGGCGAGGCAAAGGCGAAGGCGGACAGGACGGCCGTCATCACCGACGAGTACTGGGTGAAGTCGGTGAAGCCGAACGGCGTGACGATGGCGTTGAGCTCGGCGGTGGCCTGCCCGAGCATCGCCATGGCGGCCATGGCCGCGGCGGCGTCGTTCCCCTCGGGGACGTTGTAGCGCTCGCCGACGGTCTCGAGCGCCGGTGCGATGGTCGGATAGCCGGCGATGAACTGAACGACCAGCTGGTCCGTCAACTCGATCGGGGCCAGCATGCCGGGAAGGCCGGGGATTGCCATCCCGGGCGGGATCTGGGCCACGGCCGGCATCGTGGCGACCGGGCCGGCGACCGCAATTGCGGCCGCAGCGGCGGCACCCTTCACGAACGACAGTTTCCGCATGTTGGTTCTCCGCTTCGGCGTGTGCCGAGACTGCCCCTCTGACGCGCAGCTATGCATCCGTTTGCCCGGAACGGCAACGGCGGCGCGCCGATTCTGGCGGAGGCAGCGGGCCGCGCCGCTGGGGAGCGGCCGGAGAAATCAGGCCGGGCGCGGTACGGCGCCGGCGAGCGCCGGAACGAGCTCGCCTTCGCCCTCCGCCGCCGGCACGAGGCCGCGGACCTTGCCGCTGACGACATCGGCGATGGTGAACTGGTCGAGCGTCCGGAAGAACGCGGCCATCGCCTGGCCCAGCACGCCGCCGAGCCCGCAATTGGCGCCGATCGGGCAGTCGTGGCCGTGATCGACCTGGCAATCGTTGAGCTGGAGGCTGCCCTCGGTGGCGCGGACGACGTCGCCGACGCTGATTTCCTCGGCCGGGCGGCCGAGCCGGATGCCGCCATTCCGGCCGCGCAGAGTCTCGATCAGGCCGCTGTCCACGAGGACGTGCATGATCTTGAAGAGGTGCAGCTCGGAAATGCGGTAGGCGCGCGCGATGTCACGGATGCGGCTCGGGCCGCCCGTGTTGACGGCGCAATACATGAGCGTCTGGATGGAATAGCTGGTCTGCTGCGTGAGCCTCATCGGCCCTCACTCCTGATCCCGCTCCATGTGGGAAGCCTGAACATAACCCCTGCGACCCGCGGCGTCATCAGGTCGGGCGGTAAAATGTTGAGGAGCAGATACGACTTTTGCGCAGAGCTCAGTTCCGCCGCCGGCGGGCAAGTCCGCGGACGAGGCCGAAGGCGAATGCCGCGGCGACGGTGCCGAGGCTCGCCAGCCTGTCGCCCTCGCTGCCCGGCGGCAGGGCGTCCTCGACCTCCTCGTCGATCCGGACCCGCCGCCGCGGCCGCGGCTTCCGCGCGGCAAGGAGGTAGGCGATGAGCGCGACGACGAGGAAGATGCCGGCCATGATGAACAGCGCCGGCACCGGCCCTAGCGCGTTCAGGAGCGCCACGTAGAGGCCGGCGGTCGCGAAGCCGAATGCAATGAGGACGAACATGCCGGCAACGCCGAGGAGGCCCGCCTTGAGCGCAAGGCGCTTCGCCTCGCGCTCCGCGACCTGCGTCCCCGCCCGCACGAGTGACGACAGCAGGGACAGCATCTAGCGGAGCTTGCCGATGACGTAGCCGATGCCGAGCGCGATCAGGACGGAGGTGAGCGGCCGGCTCGCGATCATGTGCTCGACCTCGGTCGCCGCCTCTTCGCCGCGATGGCGCGCCTCGCTCGCCGTCATCCTGAGCCGCTCGGTGACGTGCCCGACGGTTTCCTTCGCGCTGTCCATCGCGTGCTCCGCCTGGCGGGCGGCGAGGTCCTTCACGGTGCCGACGAGGGATGCGAGGTCGTCACGCAGCGCCTGGAGTTCCTTGTTGAGTTCGGCAGATGCTTCTTCGGTGCTCTTGGCGGTAGCCATTGCCACTCCTCCTTGTCGCCATTCCCGTGTTGCCAATCAGCGCGCGCGGGTGGCGGCAGTCCATTGATATTGCTGGTTTACCGTGAATCGGCGCTCTGCGCGATTCCGGCCGCCAGAGTGTCACAAACGCGTCCGGCCCTCTTGCGTTGCATCAATCCAATGGTACATTCCTCATCCAGTGAGTCGAGCGGGTGACCTTTCCGGCATTCGCCCTCACCGGAGAACGAAAGGGAAGCGAACCAGATCCTGTCCACACGGCACTTTGCCAGCGGACGAGACAGCCCGATGTTCGGCGTTTTTTGGTCCGAAGGGCATACTGACAGATCATCGGTTTTGTATTTTCGAATGAGGCCGGCGACTTTCGCCGGCCTCATTTATTTTGTACGGGCTCGATCCGCGGGGACTGACCGAAAGCGAGACCGATGCTGAAGGCGATGCGCCAACTCCTGTCCGACATGACCCGGCCGAGCCGGGCCGAAGCGCCGGACACCAATGACGAGCGCCTGGCCGCCGCCGCCCTCCTCGTCCACGTCGTCAATATCGACGGCCGCGTCGGCGACGACGAGCGGCGCCGCCTGCAGGAGCTCGTGGCGGAGCGGTTCGGCCTCGCCGCCGGCGACGCGCAGTCCCTGATCGACCGCGCCCACGCCGCCGATGTCGAGGCCGTCGACCTCTACCGCTTCACCAGCGTCCTGAAGGCGAGACTCGACGAGGCCGGTCGCCTCCGCGTCATCGAGATGATGTGGGAGATGGCCTTCGCCGACGGCGAGGTGCACGAGTTCGAGGAGAACGTCATGTGGCGCGTGGCCGAGCTCCTCGGCGTGCCGTCGCGCGAACGCGTCCGCCTGAAACAGCTCGTGCGGAACCGGACGGCGCATTGACCGGCGCCGCGTTCTGCAAGGACGACGCCTTGCATTCTGCAAGGCCGGCCGCACCGGCGAAGCGCCATGCCACAGCCCGTCGTAGCCCGGCGGTCTGCCGCCTACGAGCGGTGGATGCCCTCGGGTTGGCCGCCGGCTTGCTCCCTCTGCCGCAGGCTGATCTTTCGTTCTGCGTGTTCAGCTTCGATCTGAGCGGGGAGAGGCAAGGCCACCGACCCCGGCACGACCTTTCCCCGCTCATGTCGCCCTCCACCAGCGAGGGCGTTTCCGGCCCGCATCGAAATGGCGGCTGACCTCGTTTCCATCCCCGTCGGCGAAGACACCGTCTCCGGCCTCTGGCTCCGGCCCGAGGGCGCGCGCGCCGTCTGCGTCGTCGCCCATGGCGCGGGCGGCGGCATGCGCCAGCGCTTCCTCGAGGCGGCGGCGAGGGGCATGGCCGAACGCGGCCTCGCCTCGCTCCGCTACCAGTTCCCTTACATGGAAGCGGGGAAAGCGAGGCCCGACACGCCGAAGGTCGCGACCGCGGCCGTGCGCGATGCCGTCGCCTTCGCCGCGACGCTCGCGCCGGGCGTACCGCTCTTCGCCGGCGGAAAATCCTTCGGTGGCCGGATGACCTCGACGGCGGAGTCCGAGGCCCATCTCGACGGCGTGCGCGGCCTCTTCTTCCTCGGCTTCCCGCTCCATCCGCCGGGAAAACCCTCGGACGGGCGCGGCCTCCACCTCGCCGCGGTCGGCATCCCGATGCTGTTCCTCTCCGGCACGAAGGACGACTTCGCCACGCTCCCGCTCCTCGAGCCGCAGGTTGCGCGGCTCGGCGCCAACACGACGCTGCGGCTCTTCGCAGACGCCGACCATTCGTTCCACGTCCCGAAGGCGAGCGGCACGACCGACGCGGACACGCTCGACGCCGTCCTCGATGCCCTCGCCGGCTGGATCGACGCCGTGCTCGCCGGGCCCGGTGGATCGCGCCCAACCGGAGGCGCAAAGCGCCGGCGATCGGAGTAGTAGTCATCCACCGTCAGGGATCGCTTTCCGGATGAGACCGAGCCTCAAAGGCGCCTTTTCAACGCTGCGGCGGACGATCGGCATCGGTCAGCCGAGCCGCCCGGACGCGCCGCTCGACGTGGCGCTCGACGCCTATGGCAAGGGCGATTTCCCGACTGCGCTCCGCCTTCTCCGCCCGCTCGCCGACCAGGGCGTCGCCGCGGCGCAGCACGTCGTCGGCGTCCTCTACCAGCAGGGGAAGGGCGTGCCGGCCAACGGCGCGGAGGCGCTCCGCTGGTTCCGCCTCGCTGCCGCCAACGGCAACGCCGAGGCGCAGTACAGCCTCGCCCGCCTCTATGGCAGCGGCGCCGGAGTGCCGCGGGACGACGCCGAGGCCGCGCGCTGGTATCGCCTCGCGGCCGAATCCGGGAACGCCGGGGCGCGCTACGCCTATGGCGCCGCCCTCTACCACGGCCAGGGTGTCCGGAAGGACGTCGCCGAGGCGGCGCTCGCCTACCGGACGGCAGCCGACGCGGGCAACCCCGCCGCGCAGTTCGCGCTCGGCACGCTCCTCCTCACCGGCGAGGGCATCGCCAAGGATCGCTCCGAGGGCGTGAAGCTGATCGCAAAGGCCGCCGAGGCCGGCAATGCCGACGCCCAGTTTGCGCTCGCTTCGCTGCACGACGAGGGCGACGGCGTCGCGCGCGACCCGTCGGCGGCGGCGGAATGGTACCGGAAGGCCGCCGCGCAGGGCCTCCTCCCGGCGCAGTTCAACCTCGGCCTCATGTACGAGAACGGCGAGGGCGTCGACGAGGACCCGGCCGAGGCGGCACACTGGTACCGCATGGCGGCGAACCGCGGCGACACCGACGCCCAGGACAGCCTCGCCCGCCTCTACGAACGCGGCTCCGGCGTGCCGCAGGACTATCTCCTCGCCCACATGTGGTACAACCTCGCCGCCTCGCAGGGCGACCAGGACGCCCAGCACGCCCGCGAACGCATCGCCTCCGACATGACCCGCGCCGAAGTCCTCCAGGCCCGCCGCATGGCCGCCGACTGGCGCCCGGACAGGTAGGCCCGCCGATCAGGCTCCCGAAACAATGAGACCGCTCATCCCCGCCTTCGTGGGGATGAGCCGATCGTAGCTACCGCCGCTTCCGGGCCCTTGCCGGGACCGGCGCCCCGAGGAGGTCGCGCTCCACCGCCGCGGCTTCCGGCACGGCCTCGAGTTCGATCCTCTCGATCAGGCTTTCGTCGTCATTGACGTGCGAGTTCACCCGCTTCGATACCGGATACGCCTCCAGCAGCGGCGCGGGGTACGGCTTCAGCAGCGCCTTCGCCTCCTCGACCGGCGTGTCCGGATCGAGCCAGCGCTCGTACACCTCGGCCGGGACGATCACCGGCATCCGGTCGTGCAGCGGCGCCACGACGGCATTGGCCTCCGTCGTGATGATCGTCGCCGACCGGACGCGCTCGGCGCCGAGTTTTGCGGTCTCCCACAGGCCGGCGAAGGCGAACGGATCGCGATCCCGCCGCACGATCCGGTACGGCTGTTTCCGGTCGCCGTCGTGCACCCATTCGTAGAAGCCGGTCGCCGGGACGAGGCAGCGCCGCGCTGCGAACGCCTCGCGGAACAGCGGCGCCCGGTCCACCGTCTCGGCGCGCGCATTGATGTGTGGCCTGTCGGGCTTCTCCTTCATGAAGAACGGGACGAGGCCCCAGCGGGCCATCACCAGCTCCCGCCCGCCGCCTTCACGCGGCGGCCGCACGATCGCGACGTCCTGCGTCGGCGCGATGTTGTAGCGCGGCGGAAAATTCGATTGCGGCGCGGCGGTGAGCCCGAAGAGCTGCACCATCGCGTCCCGCGGGATGAGGCTGTCATATCGTCCGCACATCGTTGCAGGATAGGACGAAGCCGGGGCCGGCAGAACCGGGCGCGCGCAGGGAGACAGGCATGAAATCGATCACCCCCCGGCACGGCCCGTCGCCGGCACCGGACACGCCGGCCGCGTTCGTGAAGCGCTATCTCGAGGCCGTCGGCAACGGCGCCACCGGGCCGAAACTCGCCGCCTTCTTCGATCCCGAAATGGTGCAGGAGGACTTCCCGAACCGCCTCGCGCCGGCGGGCGCGAAGCACGACCTCGCCGCGGTGCTCGCCATCGCCGAGCGCGACAAGAAGCTGATGAAGAGCCAGACCTTCGAGGTGAAGACGCTGATGGCCGGCGGCGACCGGATCGCGATCGAGATCGCCTGGTCGGGCAAGCTCGCCACCGCCCTCGGCGACATCCCCGCCGCGACCGAGCTCAAGGCCCGGGTCGCGCTTTTCCTCGAGATGCGGAACGGAAAAATCCTCCGCCAGCGCGCCTATCGCTGCTTCGAGCCATGACAGGAGCGCCGGCCCGCGAGGGGTCGGCGCGCCGTGATCCGCCTGAGCGTGATCCGTTGCAGCCGGATCACGCTCGTCGCCCGATTCCTTGATGGAGCATGATCTTTTCGAAGAACCGGCAGCCACTTCTCCGGATCATGCTCTAGAGCGGCGGCAGCGTGTAGGTGCCGGTCTTGATGCCGGAGCTGAGAGTGTAGAGCTCGTTGAGGCCGGCAACGGCGCCGGCGATCGGCGCGCCTTCGGTGCGGCCGCCGAAGCCGGCGAGACCGGTGATCGTGAAGGTCGCCTGGACGCCGGCGTATTTGCCGGTCCCGCCGATCCAGTGGCCCGTCGTCACCGTGTCGCCGGCATCGCGGCCGAACTCCTCGAACAGCATGTCGCCGTCGCGGTCGGTGTAGACGCAGTTGCCGCGGTTGAGGACGATGGTCGTGCCCTCCAGCCGCTGGAAGTTTGCGCAACGGCCCGTCATCTGGTGGCCGAAGCCGGAACCGTCGGCATTCATCAGCCAGGCGATGTTGGTGGCGACGACCGCCGTTTGGGTAACGGCGCCAGTGGCATCGACCGCGCGCGGCATCGGCGCGAACGGCTCCGGATTGACGAAGGTGTAGATGAGCCGGAACTCGCCGGAGCGCGGCAGCGGCTCCGGAGCGGCAGCCTGCTGGGCCAGCGCGACGCCGGTGGTGAGGACGATCGAAGCGGCCGCGATGGCCGCACGGATGCCGTGAGACATGAGAACCCCTCTCTGGTTGCGCCGGCCGGATGCCGGCACGACTGGGCTATGCCTCGCGCAGTGCGTGCGGTGTGCTTCTCATCACACCCGATCGCAAACGGCCTGCCATTGCAGCCGGTTCAGCGGGTGCAGGTTCGGTCTTGCGTTCCATCGCCGGGAGAACGCTGCTAAGGGAGGCGGGACTGCCCGGCCGCCGGGCGCGAGCGACGGGCCGACGATGATCAAGGCGAGTGCGCTGACGAAACGCTATGGCCCGAAGACCGCCGTGGACGGCGTCTCCTTCGAGGTCGGCGCCGGGCGCGTCACCGGTTTCCTCGGGCCGAACGGCGCCGGGAAATCGACGACGATGCGGATGATCGTCGGTCTCGACCGGCCGACCTC
>JADLGL010000026.1 GCA_020849325.1 Bauldia sp.
GGCTCGACCTCGGCGGCGACGCCCTGGTGGACGGCTTCGGCGCCGAGGATGTTGTCGAGATCGCGCGGCGAGGCGGGGTCGACGGGAATGGCGATCGTGGCGCCCATCTCGGCGAGGCGGCGGAGGGCGTTCTCGGTCGCCAGGAGCCGCAGCACGGTCCGCCGCGGATTGGCGAGGGCGGCGGCGACGGGATGGAGGCCGTAGACCCAGAGTTTCTCCGGCCGTCGCTCCGCCGGGCTGAGGCCGCGATAGCCGCCCTTGCTGCCGCGGGACGGCGGGCGGTCGCGGCGCGGGCTCCGGTTCGGGCGATCGTTCTGCATCGGCCGGGCTTATAGGGTCCGGCCCGGCCGCCGGCAAACGGCACGCGGGTGCGGCGGAACGGCAGCGTGCCCGCGGCGATCGCGCGTTGACACGCCGGAAGGCCATCGCCATAACGCCACGCGCCGAGCCGAGCGCCGCCTTAGGGAGGAGGGCTCTGCGACCTGATGTTCTGCCTCAGGCACGAACGGATGGGAGAGTGTCCCGAGCGGCAAAGGGGGCGGACTGTAAATCCGCTGGCTTAGCCTTCGTAGGTTCGAGTCCTACCTCTCCCACCACCTTCTTTTCCGACGCTCGCCGGGCTGTTGGTTGGGTACCCGATCCGTTGTCCACCCACCATTGCGAAAAGAGCATGGGGAGAAACCGTCCTTGGGCGAAGCGGGCGATGCCCTTCCGCTCCGCCGCGTTTCTGCTATCTGAACACGGCGGAACGCGGGTGTAGCTCAATGGTAGAGCAGCAGCCTTCCAAGCTGAATACGGGGGTTCGATTCCCCTCACCCGCTCCAACCCCCTGATCGACTCCCGCCGTCCATTCCCGTGCTAAAGGCGTCCTCACGACCGGCAGCGGAGTGGGAATGCGGATTCACGATCTGAGCGAGGAAGCGAACGGCGTTTCGGCGAGCATCACATTCGAGGCCGTGGAGCGGCGGGACACCGTCTGGTTCCGCGGCGACCGAGTCGAAGCCGGCTTCGAGCCCTTCGTGGCGGCGTATTTCCTCGTGGCGATGGCCTCCGGCGAGCCTCGGCTCGCGGTCGACGGGGCGGTTGATCCGTCGCTGACCTCCGGCCTTGCGACCGCGGGCGCCCATGCCCGGCACTGGTGGGGCTGGCGGCAACCGCCGATCGAGGCGGCGGCGTCGGCAGCGCGGCGGGAAGAGGGGCGCGCAGCGAGCTTCTTCACCGGCGGGATCGATTCGCTGTTCACGCTCCACCGCAGCCTCCGGACCTTTGCGGACGATCACCCGTGGCGACCGCGGCGCGCGCTGCTCGCCTACGGCTTCGATTCCGCCCTCGGGGCCGACTACGGCTCGGCGAAGGAACGGGCGACGTTCGACCGGATCGCGCGTCATTTCGCCGGCTACCTCGATCGCTACGGCATCGAGCTCGAAACGCTCGATTCGAACTTCCGCTCGCATTTCGATTACGCGACCTTCCACGATCATCTCCACGGCGGCGGCCTTGCCGCCTTCGCCCATGCCAGCGGGCCGGGAGTCTATCGCGTGCCGAGTACGCACGACGTCGCGGCGCTCCGTCCGTTCGGCTCGCACCCCGACCTCGAAGGCAACATGTCGAGCGCCTCGACCCGCATCATCCACGACGGCCACGACGTCGAGCGGCTGCGGAAACTCGCGCTCCTCAGCGCCTGGAGCGTCGACCTGTCGGTCCTTCACGTCTGCTTCGACACGCCGGGCAGCGGCCTCCTCAACTGCGGCCGCTGCCAGAAGTGCCGGCGGACGATCATCGAGATCGCCGCCGTGGGGCTCGATGACGTGATGGCGGTGTCGTTTCCCGGGATCGATGCCGAGGAGGTCATCGCGACCTTCCAGCCGCGCAGTCCGACGGACATCGCGTGCGTCAAGGCGGCGGCGACCGAGTTCCACCGCCGCGGGCAGCCCCGCGTCGCGCTCGAACGGCGCCTCCGCGAACGGGCCGCGGTCGAACGGCGTGTTGCCGAGCAGGACTGGCGCGGCCCGCCGAAACGGCTCCTCCGCCGGCTCGGTTGGCGTCGGCAACGGTGACGGTGACGGCGGAGCGTCCGTTTTCCGCCAGGCGCCTGGATTCTCGCCACCGGAGGTTGTTGGTGACAGCAATACGTGCGCACTGTGGCGGCTGGAGCACATCCGCCCGGCGGGGCGCGTGATACGTCTGATGACGGATCGGTGGCGAATCGATTTTCGGATCGCGCCGGATATTGCCTGGGGGTCGTTTCATGTTTTCCCACCGTCGCACGGCGATTGCCGCGGCGCTGCTCACCGGGGTCTCCATCTGTGCCGCGTCGAATGCGCTGGCGGCCGACGCCGTGCCCCCGCCGCCGCCGATAGCGCCCATCGCCGCAGCGCCGGCCTATAGCTGGACCGGGCTCCATATCGGCATCGGCGGCGGCTATGGCGCCGCCCTGCACACCATCGGCGCCGGTGCCTATGACTACGCGCCGGGCGGCCTCTTCCAGGTCGGCGGCATCGACGGCCCGATCGAGGGCTTCGACGTCTTCTCGATCGGCAACAGCCTCGACATGGGCGGTCGCGGCGTCATCGGCACGATCGAAGCCGGCTTCGATTTCCAGATCGGCGACCGCCTCGTGGTCGGCGTCGTCGGCGACTACACGATCTCCCGCATCCGCAGCACGATCAGCGCCTGGGGCGACATCTGCTACGAGCCGGACGATTGCGACATCCCGGTGGTTAGCGACAGCCCCGAGGTCGCGCTCAGCTTCCACAACGGCAACAGCTGGACGATCGCCGCGCGCTTCGGCCTCCTCAGCACGCCGCGGTCGCTGATCTACGCCCTCGCCGGCTACACCAACACCGGCGTCTACGGCGTCGGCTCGATCAGCTCGATCCCGACCGGCGACGTGTCGGAGCGGACCGACACCGCGCGGGTTGGCGGCTTCACCTTCGGCGCCGGCATCGAGACGCTCCTCTCCGAGCGTGTCTCGGCCAAGCTCGAATACCGCGGCACGATGTGGTCGGTCGGCGGTGACACCGGCGGCGAGGAGGAGGGGCTGTTCGCGTTCGCCGACACCTTCGTCCAGACCGTTCGCGGGACGCTGTCCCTCCGCTTCGGTTCGGGCGACGCCGTCCTGCCGGAAGGCGGGTTCGATGGCGAAAGCTACCGCTGGACCGGCTTCCATGTCGGCGCGGGCGGCGGCTACGGCCTCGTCGGCTACACGGTCGGCGCCATGGCCTACGACTACGGCCTCGGCGGCCTGTTCCAGCTCGGCGGCCCCACGGGCGTCGACGTCTTCGCGATCGGCAACAGCATCGACTTCGGCGGCCGCGGCGCCATCGCCACGATCGAGGGCGGCTACGACTTCCAGATCGGCGACCGCTTCGTCGTCGGCCTCCTCGCCGACTACACGTTCTCGTGGATCGACAGCAATGCCAGCCTCTACGGCGAGGTCTGCTACGAGGCGCCCGCGGGTCCCGACGATTGCGACACCGCGACGATCAGTGACGAGGCGGTCGTCGCGTTCGACTTCAGGACGCTGAACACCTGGTCGGTCGGCGCGCGTGCCGGCTTCACGGTGGGCGGGCGGACGCTGATCTACGGCCTCGCCGCCTACACGCAGCAGCGCATGATCGCCATCGCGTCGATCGACTCGGATGCGACCGGCTTCATGGCGACGCCGAGCGACCCGATCACGGTCCACGCGGTGTCGCTCGGCACCGGCGTCGAGACCATGCTCACCGAGCGCCTGTCGATGAAGCTCGAATACCGCGGCACCTACTGGGCGCTCGGCGGCCAGACCGACGATCCCGACCAGGGCTTCGGCGCCTTCGCCCGGTCGCTCGAGCAGACGGTGCGCGCGACGCTCTCGCTCCGCTTCGGCGGCGGGAACTAGCGCCGGCAGGCTTTCGGCAGCGGCAGTCACCATCGGGCCGGCATTGCCGGCCCGATCCATTTCGGGGTCCGCGAAGGATCGCGCTTGAAGTCCGGCCGCGACCTCGATTAGAGGTACGCGCGCCCCCGCCATCGCGCGGGCGGCTGCTAGGGGTGTAGCTCAGCTGGTAGAGCACCGGTCTCCAAAACCGGTGGCCGTAGGTTCGAATCCTACCGCCCCTGCCATTTTTCACCGCGCCGCGATCCCGCAACAAAGGTGTTGAGTCGGACGCGGTCAGGGCCTATGTAGAGCGACACCCCAAGGACAGGCGCGCTGACTGTTGAGTCTGCGCGCCTTCATGGCTTGAGCGGACTTGATGGCCGAAAGAACCAATCCTTTCACCTTCCTGCAACAGGTGCGGGCGGAGGTCGCGAAAGTCGTGTGGCCGACGCGGCGCGAAACCGTGATCTCGACGATCATGGTGTTCGTGTTCGCGACGATCGCGGCGATCTTCTTCCTCATCGTCGACGGCGTTCTCGGCGCCGGCTCGCGCTGCATTCTCGGCGACGGCAGCAACTGCCCGTTCGGCATGAGCCCGTGGCTTCTCGTGGGCGTGGTCGCGGCAATCGCCGCCCTCGGCTACATCGCCTGGTCCTTCAACCAGTCGCGCAAGAACCAGTAGCGAAGGACGCTCGAAATGAACGCCCCGGCCAAGCGCTGGTACATCGTCCACGCCTACTCGAACTTCGAGAAGAAGGTCGCCGATTCGATCCGCGAGAGTGCCGAGCAGCGCGGCCTGACCGATCTCTTCGACGAGATTCTCGTCCCGACCGAGAAGGTGGTGGAAGTCCGCCGCGGCCGGAAGGTCGACGCCGAGCGGAAGTTCTTCCCGGGCTACGTCCTCGTGAAGATGGCGATGACCGACGAGGCCTACCACCTCATCAAGAACACCCCGAAGGTCACCGGCTTCCTCGGCGCCGATTCGCGGCCGATGCCGATCTCGGACCGCGAGGCGCAGCACATCCTGCAGCAGGTGCAGGAGGGCGTGGAGCGTCCAAAGCCTTCGATCAGCTTCGACGTCGGCGAGCAGGTCCGCGTGTCGGACGGTCCGTTCGCGTCGTTCAACGGCCTCGTCGAGGAGATCGACGAGGCGCGGGCCCGCCTCAAGGTCGCCGTGTCGATTTTTGGACGCGCGACCCCGGTCGAACTCGAATACGGCCAGGTGGAGAAGATCTGACGATCGTGCGTGCCGGCGGGCCTTCTGGTCGGCCGGAATGGAATGCGGCCGGGTCGAGACGACCCGACCGGAACCCGGCGTGGGAGGGCAGGGGCGTTCGCCAGACGCACTGTCGCCCGGACCACGCCACTCCCGAAAGCCGCTTCGGCGGCGCCTGAGAGGAACGAAGCATGGCAAAGAAAGTAGCGGGCTACCTGAAGCTTCAGGTGCCGGCCGCATCTGCTACCCCGTCGCCGCCCATCGGGCCGGCGCTCGGTCAGCGCGGCATCAACATCATGGAATTCTGCAAGGCCTTCAATGCCCAGACGCAGGGCATGGAGAAGGGTTCGCCCGTCCCGGTGGTCATCACCTACTACCAGGACAAGTCCTTCACCTTCGCGATGAAGACCCCGCCGGTCTCGTACTTCCTCAAGAAGGCGGCCGGTGTCCAGAAGGGCGCGACGACGCCGGGCCGCGGCTCGGGCGGCAACATCACGCGCGCCCAGCTCCAGGAAATCGCGAAGGCCAAGCTCGCCGATCTCAATGCCGAGAACGTCGACGCGGCGGCCCGCATGGTTGAAGGCTCGGCCCGCTCCATGGGCCTCACGGTGGTGGACTAGACCATGGCGAAGGCAGGCAAGAGACTGCGCGCGGCCCTCGAGGGCGTCGATCGCATGAAGCTGTACCCCCTCGACGAGGCGGTGGCGGCGGTGAAGCAGCGCGCGACCGCGAAGTTCGACGAGACGATCGAGATCGCGATGAATCTCGGCGTCGATCCGCGGCACGCCGACCAGATGGTCCGCGGCGTCGTGGCGCTCCCGAGCGGCTCCGGCCGCACGATGCGCGTCGCCGTGTTCGCCCGTGGCGACAAGGCCGACCAGGCCCGTGCCGCAGGTGCAGAAGTCGTCGGCGCCGAGGATCTCGTGACCGAGGTCCAGGGCGGCCGGATGGATTTCGACCGCGTGATCGCCACGCCCGACATGATGCCGCTCGTCGGCCGCCTCGGTAAGGTGCTCGGCCCGCGTGGCCTGATGCCGAACCCCAAGGTCGGCACCGTGACGCCGGACGTCGCGGAAGCGGTCCGCGGCGCCAAGGGCGGCTCGGTCGAGTTCCGCGTCGAGAAGGCGGGCATCGTGCAGGGCGGCGTCGGCAAGGCGTCGTTCACCCCGGAGGCGCTCGTCGCCAACATCCGCGCGTTCGCCGATGCGGTGCAGAAGGCGAAGCCGGCGGGCGCCAAGGGCACCTACGTCCAGAAGATCGCGATCTCGTCGACGATGGGCCCCGGCGTCCACGTCGATCCGTCCAGCGTGCTGGGCGGCGGCTCCGCCGCGTAACGAGCTTGCCGCCGTCCCGCAGGGGGCGGCGGCCGGAAGGCCCGCAGCGGTTCGCCGCCGCGGGTGTCCTGTCCGAGACTGCAGGCGCCGGTTCGCCGGCTTAAGCCGCACCTGTGCGGGCCCTGCACAGACGGGGAGAGGCCACGTTCGTTCCGGTTGGGACGGCGGGGTTCGAACCAAGCCCAGGCGACCGCTGCCGGTCGTGCGGGCGGACAGGCTGGAAGGCTGCGCGCCCATCCGGGTGCGGAGCACATGCAACCCGGCGGTCCGGTCGCAAGATCAGGTCGCTACAGGAGTAAGGCAGTGGAAAGAGCGGAAAAGGGCGCCTTCATCGAAGGCCTCAACACCGTGTTTTCTAACACCGGCGTAGTGGTTGTTGCCCGCTACACCGGCCTCAGCGTCGCCGAAATGACGACGCTGCGGAAGCGCATGCGTGCCGTGGGCGCTGGCACCAAGGTGGTGAAGAACCGCCTTGCCAAGCGCGCGCTCGCGGGGACGGCCGCCGAGCCGATCGCCGATCTCTTCAAGGGCCCGACCCTCGTCGCCTACAGCGACGATCCGGTTGCCGCCCCGAAGGTCGCGACGGAATTCGCCAAGACCAACGAAAAGCTCGTGGTCATTGGCGGCGCGATGGGGAGCACCACCCTCAACGCGGAAGGCATCAAGGCCCTCGCAACGCTTCCGTCCCTCGACGAGCTGCGGGCGAAGATTCTGGGCATGATCCAGACTCCCGCCACCCGCATCGCGGCTGTCCTCGGCGCCCCCGGCGCCCAGATCGCCCGCGTGCTCAACGCCTATGCGTCGAAGGACCAGGCCGCGGCCTAGAAACACAGATACATCAACGGTTCGAACCCTAGCAGGAACAAACAAATGGCTGACCTTTCGAAGATTGTGGACGAGCTCTCGTCCCTCACCGTGCTCGAGGCCGCCGAGCTCTCGAAGATGCTCGAAGAGAAGTGGGGCGTCTCGGCTGCGGCTCCGGTCGCCGTCGCGGCCGCCGGCGGCGGTGGCGCCGCGGCTGCCCCGGTCGAGGAGAAGACGGAATTCAACGTCATTCTCACCGACGCCGGCGCCCAGAAGATCAACGTCATCAAGGAAGTCCGTGCGATCACGGGCCTTGGCCTCAAGGAAGCCAAGGACCTGGTCGAGGGCGCTCCGAAGGCCGTCAAGGAAGGCGTGTCCAAGGACGACGCCAACAAGTTCAAGGCCCAGCTGGAAGCGGCCGGCGCCAAGGTCGAGCTCAAGTAGCCGCAAGGCTGCCTGAGCGAAGGCCCCGGGCTCGACCCGGGGTCCAGGCGGCGACGCAACTGCGCGTCGCCGTCACGAGAAGGCAGGTCGCCTGATCCGGGGGTTTCCCCGGGTCAGGCGATCGCCATCAGGGGCAACGGAGAGGCGGCCAGAGGCAGGATGAACGGTCGCACTTCAAGTTGGAATGGCGGCACCCCATCTCTGGGGGCTGCGCGCGAAGAGGCGGCGGGTGCGATGCGGATCGCCGGCGTCGCAAGAGTCTAGTCAGATGAACGGTTTTCCCGAAGGCCCCGCTCTGGTGCGGCCTTCCGGATAGCCGTTTCTCGCATACCAAGGAGCGAACATTGGCCGAGACATTCACGGGTCGCAAGCATGTTCGGAAGTTCTTCGGCTCCATCCGGGAAGTCGCGGAGATGCCCAACCTCATCGAGGTTCAGAAGGCGTCCTACGATCAGTTCCTGATGGTCGAAGAGCCCGAAGGCGGTCGCCTCGACGAGGGCCTCCAGGCGGTCTTCAAGTCGGTCTTCCCGATCTCCGACTTTTCCAGCACCGCGCTGCTCGAATTCGTCCGCTACGATTTCGATCCGCCCAAGTATGACGTCGACGAGTGCCGCCAGCGCGGCATGACCTACAGCGCGCCGCTCAAGGTGACGCTGCGCCTCATCGTGTTCGATGTCGACGAGGACACCGGCGCCAAGTCCGTCAAGGACATCAAGGAGCAGGAAGTCTACATGGGCGAGATGCCGCTCATGACGATGAACGGCACCTTCATCGTCAACGGCACCGAGCGCGTGATCGTCTCGCAGATGCACCGCTCGCCGGGCGTCTTCTTCGACCACGACAAGGGCAAGAGCCACTCGTCGGGCAAGCTCCTGTTCGCCGCGCGCATCATCCCGTATCGCGGCTCGTGGCTCGACATCGAGTTCGACGCCAAGGACATCATCTACGCCCGCATCGACCGCCGCCGGAAGATTCCGGTGACGTCGCTCCTGTTCGCCCTCGGTCTCGACGGCGAGGAGATCCTCGACACCTTCTACAACAAGATCACCTACACCCGGTCGGACGACGGCTGGCGCCTGCCGTTCGACGCCGAGCGCATGCGCGGCATGAAGGCGGCTACCGACCTCATCGACGCCGACACCGGCGAGATCGCGATCGAGGCCGGCAAGAAGCTCACCGCGCGCGTCGCCAAGCAGCTGGCCGAAAAGGGCCTCAAGGCGCTCAAGGTCACCGACGAGGAGCTGGTGAGCCAGTATCTCGGCTCCGATGTCGTCAACACCGAGACGGGCGAGATCTACGCCGAGGCCGGCGAAGAGATCACGCCGAAGCTCCTCGCGGCGCTGGTCGAGGCCGGCTACGACGAGATCGAGACGCTCGACATCGACCACGTCAACACCGGCGCCTACATCCGCAACACCCTCAAGGTCGACAAGCACGAGACCCGCGAGGAAGCGCTGTTCGACATCTACCGCGTGATGCGTCCGGGCGAGCCGCCGACCATCGACACCGCGGAAGCCATGTTCCAGTCGCTGTTCTTCGACAGCGAGCGCTACGACCTCTCGGCCGTCGGCCGCGTGAAGATGAACATGCGCCTCGACCTCGACGCGCCCGACACGCTCCGCATCCTCCGCAAGGAAGACATCCTCGCGGTGGTGAAGACGCTCGTCGAGCTCCGCGACGGCAAGGGCCAGATCGACGACATCGACAACCTCGGCAACCGCCGGGTCCGCTCGGTCGGCGAGCTGATGGAGAACCAGTACCGGATCGGCCTTCTCCGCATGGAGCGGGCGATCAAGGAGCGCATGAGCTCGGTCGAGATCGGCAACGTCATGCCGCAGGATCTCATCAACGCCAAGCCCGCGGCTGCCGCCGTGCGCGAGTTCTTCGGCTCGTCGCAGCTGTCGCAGTTCATGGACCAGACCAACCCGCTCTCCGAGATCACGCACAAGCGCAAGCTCTCGGCGCTCGGGCCGGGCGGCCTCACCCGCGAGCGCGCGGGCTTCGAGGTCCGCGACGTCCATCCGACGCATTACGGCCGCATCTGCCCGATCGAGACGCCGGAAGGCCCGAACATCGGCCTCATCAACTCGCTCGCCACCTTCGCGCGCGTGAACAAATACGGCTTCATCGAGAGCCCGTACCGGAAGGTCGTCGACACCAAGGTCACCAACGAGGTGATCTACCTGTCGGCGATGGAGGAGGCGAAGTACACGGTCGCCCAGGCGAATGCCGAGCTCGACAAGAACGGCAAGCTCGTCGAGGAACTGATCGTCTGCAGAGCCGGCGGCGAGACCGTGATGGTCCCGAAGGACCGCGTCGACTTCATGGACGTGTCGCCGAAGCAGCTCGTTTCGGTCGCCGCGGCCCTCATCCCGTTCCTCGAGAACGACGACGCCAACCGCGCGCTCATGGGCTCGAACATGCAGCGCCAGGCGGTGCCGCTCGTCCGCTCGCAGGCGCCGCTCGTCGGCACCGGCATGGAGCCGATCGTCGCCCGTGATTCGGGCGCCGCGATCGGCGCGCGCCGCGGGGGTGTGGTCGACCAGGTCGATTCGACCCGTATCGTCGTCCGCGCCACCGAGGACCTCGACAACGGCCAGTCGGGCGTCGACATCTACCGCCTGATGAAGTTCCAGCGCTCGAACCAGAACACCTGCATCAACCAGCGTCCGCTGGTCCGCGTGGGTGACGTGGTGAAGAAGGGCGACATCATCGCCGACGGTCCGTCGACCGATCTCGGCGATCTCGCCCTCGGCCGGAACGTGCTCGTCGCGTTCATGCCGTGGAACGGCTACAATTTCGAGGACTCCATCCTCCTCTCCGAGCGCATCGTGAAGGACGACGTGTTCACGTCGATCCACATCGAGGAGTTCGAGGTGATGGCCCGCGACACCAAGCTCGGGCCGGAGGAAATCACGCGCGACATTCCGAACGTGTCGGAAGAGGCGCTGAAGAACCTCGACGAGGCCGGCATCATCTACATCGGCGCCGAGGTCATGGCGGGCGACATCCTCGTCGGCAAGATCACGCCGAAGGGCGAGAGCCCGATGACGCCGGAAGAGAAGCTGCTGCGCGCCATCTTCGGCGAGAAGGCTTCGGACGTCCGCGACACGTCGCTCCGCGTTCCCCCGGGCGTCACTGGCACGGTGGTGGAAGTCCGCGTGTTCAACCGCCACGGCGTCGAGAAGGACGAGCGCGCGATGGCGATCGAGCGCGAGGAGATCGAGCGCCTCGCGAAGGACCGCGACGACGAGCAGGCGATCCTCGATCGCAACGTCTACGGCCGCCTCGCCGAGATGCTGAAGGGCAAGGTCGGCGTCGCGGGTCCGAAGGGCTTCAAGAAGGAGACGAAGCTCACCAAGGAAATCCTAGACGACTATCCGCGCTCGCAGTGGTGGATGTTCGCCGTCTCGACCGACAAGACGATGTCGCAGATCGAAGCCCTCCGGAACTCGTATGACGAGAGCCGCAAGCGCCTCGAGAAGCGCTTCATCGACAAGGTCGAGAAGCTGCAGCGCGGCGACGAGCTGCCGCCCGGCGTGATGAAGATGGTGAAAGTCTTCGTCGCGGTGAAGCGCAAGATCCAGCCGGGCGACAAGATGGCCGGCCGTCACGGCAACAAGGGCGTCGTGTCGAAGATCGTGCCGGCGGAAGACATGCCGTACATGGAGGACGGCACGCCGGTCGACGTCGTGCTGAACCCGCTCGGCGTGCCCAGCCGCATGAACGTCGGGCAGATCCTCGAGACCCATCTCGGCAGAGCCTGCGCCGGCCTCGGCCTCAAGATCGGCCGCATGGTCGAGGCCTACCGCGCCAAGGCGGAGGAGAAGCGGGACACCAAGCCGCTCCGGAAGCTCCTCGGCGAGATCTACGGCAACACCGGCGAAGGCGAGATGATCTCCGAGTACGACGACGCATCGGTCGTCCGCCTCGGCGACCAGCTGACGTCGGGCGTTCCGATCGCGACGCCCGTCTTCGACGGCGCCCGCGAGGCGGACATCGTCAAGATGCTGAAGGAAGCCGACCTCGAGCCGTCGGGTCAGTCGACCCTCTATGACGGCCGCACGGGCGAGCCTTTCGACCGCAAGGTGACGGTGGGCTACATCTACATCCTGAAGCTCCATCACCTGGTGGACGACAAGATCCACGCCCGGTCGATCGGTCCGTACAGCCTCGTCACCCAGCAGCCGCTGGGCGGCAAGGCGCAGTTCGGCGGCCAGCGCTTCGGCGAGATGGAGGTGTGGGCGCTCGAGGCTTACGGCGCGGCGTACACGCTCCAGGAGATGCTGACGGTGAAGTCGGACGACGTGGCCGGCCGCACCAAGGTCTACGAGGCGATCGTCCGTGGCGACGACACGTTCGAGGCCGGCATCCCCGAGAGCTTCAACGTGCTCGTGAAGGAAATGCGGTCGCTCGGCCTCGACGTCGAGTTCGACCAGTTCAAGCAGATCGGGCAGGCGACGCCGCCTGCCGAGGCCGCGGAATGACGGTTCGCCCGATGGCGTCCCGTTTCACAATGATTGCACGACGTCCTGACGGGCGGGGAACGATGCCGTTCCCCGCCGTCGGCGTCGGAGGAGACTGCTGCCGATGAACCAGGAAATCGCGAACATCTTCAGCCCGGCCGTCGCGCCGGCCGTGACCTTCGATCAGATCCGGATCTCGATCGCTAGCCCGGAGAAGATCAAGTCGTGGTCGTACGGCGAGATCAAGAAGCCGGAGACGATCAACTACCGCACGTTCAAGCCCGAGCGTGACGGTCTCTTCTGCGCCCGCATCTTCGGTCCGATCAAGGACTATGAGTGCCTGTGCGGCAAGTACAAGCGCATGAAGTACAAGGGCATCATCTGCGAGAAGTGCGGCGTCGAGGTCACCCTCGCGCGCGTCCGGCGCGAGCGCATGGGCCACATCGAGCTCGCCGCTCCCGTCGCGCACATCTGGTTCCTGAAGAGCCTGCCGTCCCGCATCGGCATGTTCCTCGAGATGACGCTGAAGGACCTCGAGCGCATCCTCTACTTCGAGAGCTACGTCGTCCTCGAGCCGGGCCTCACCCCCCTCAAGGAGCGTCAGCTCCTGTCGGAGGACGAGTATCTCCGCGCGCAGGACGAGTACGGGCAGGACAGCTTCACCGCCAAGATCGGCGCGGAAGCGATCCGCGACATGATGATGGCGCTCGACCTCGAGAAGACGGCCGCCGACCTCCGCCAGGAGATCGCGACGTCGACCTCGGAACTCAAGCCGAAGAAGCTCGGCAAGCGCCTGAAGCTGATCGAGGCGTTCATCGAATCGGGCAACCGGCCCGAGTGGATGATCATGACCATGGTCCCGGTCATCCCGCCGGACCTTCGTCCGCTCGTGCCGCTCGACGGCGGCCGGTTCGCCACGTCGGACCTCAACGACCTCTACCGCCGCGTCATCAACCGCAACAACCGCCTCAAGCGGCTGATCGAACTCCGCGCGCCGGACATCATCATCCGGAACGAGAAGCGCATGCTGCAGGAGGCCGTCGACGCGCTGTTCGACAACGGCCGCCGTGGCCGCGTCATCACGGGCGCCAACAAGCGTCCGCTGAAGTCGCTCAGCGACATGCTCAAGGGCAAGCAGGGCCGCTTCCGCCAGAACCTTCTCGGCAAGCGCGTCGACTATTCCGGCCGTTCGGTCATCGTCGTCGGTCCGGAGCTGAAGCTCCACCAGTGCGGCCTGCCGAAGAAGATGGCGCTCGAACTGTTCAAGCCGTTCATCTATTCGCGGCTCGAGGCCAAGGGCTTCTCGTCGACGGTGAAGCAGGCCAAGAAGCTGGTGGAGAAGTAGAATCCGGAGGTCTGGGATATCCTCGA
>JADLGL010000027.1 GCA_020849325.1 Bauldia sp.
ACACGCCGTTCGCGGTCGGCTGCCGTACCCAGGTCGTCATCGAGGGTGAGTTCACCCCCGGCGAAGGCTACACGCTGCAGCGTGGCGCCGGCGCGGCCCCGATCCCGCGGGCCTACCCGGACTACACTGCGGACAACTACGGCCAGCTCATCCCGGTCACCGAGCCCCTCGCGGGCGGCTTCCTCGGCGCCATCAACGTCGAAGAGGGCCGCTATGAGTGGACCCATGACTGGGTGCAGGGCAACAACCAGCCGATCATGACGACGGCCACCGACCTTCTCTTCCAGGCCGGTGTCAACGAGGGCGTGATGCGCGCCTTCAACGCGACGAACGGCGAGATCGTGTGGGAATTCCGCACGGGTTCGCGCTTCAACCAGTCGCCGATCACCTACATCGGTCCGGATGGCCGTCAGTACCTGGCCATCATCGCCTCGTCGGCCGCCGCCAACACCGCGGTCGCCTACGATGCGGCTCCGGACAACCAGAACCGCTACCGCCGTTCGGGCTCGACGCTTTACGTGTTCGCGATCCCGGGTGCGGTGGCTGCGAACTAGGCCATCCGGGCGGGCAGGGGCCTTCGCGGCGCCTGCCTTCCTTCCGAGGCAACGGAACGGGGAGAGGGCAACCTCTCCCCGTTCTCGTTTTTGGACCCAATCACGGACTTGGTATTCGGCGTTTTGCTGCCCGGCGGTATACCGGCGGCGGGCGGCCATGCTACGTCAACGGCGAAGTCGGCTTTCGATCGACGAGGTGAGGAAACGTGAAGAACAGGATGGCAAGAGCGGGGCGACCGCGGTCGCCGGGATTGTCGGCACGCAGGCTGGCAGTAATTTCAGGATCGTTCCTGCTCGCCACGGCGGCGGGCCTGTCGCAGGCCGCGGCCTGGGAAATGCGCGTTTGCGCCGACCCGAGCATCCTGCCGTTTTCGGATGATCAGCGAGCCGGCTTCGAGAACCGCATTGCCGAGGTGATGGCGGCCGATCTCGGGGCCGAGATCACCTTCCTGTGGTGGCCGCAGGCGCAGACGATGTTCGACGACCAGCTGCGCCAGGGCAATTGCGACATCGTCATGGGCGTGCCGGACGGCCAGGGCGGCGTCCTGACCACGATCTCCTACTACCGCAGCCCGTTCGTGTTCGTTTACCGGACCGACGATCCCGACCATCACGTCAACATGTTCGACGATCCGCGCCTGCGGACGATGGAAGTGGGCGTCCAGCCGGCCGACGGCCCGGCCTACAACGCGCTCCAGGTCCGCAACCTCGGCGACAACATCACCCGCGAGTTCCAGTACCTCGCCGGCACCGAAGAGCCGCTCCGCCCGGCCTTCGACGCCGTCAAGAACGGCGAAGTCGACGTCGTCATCACCTGGGGTCCGGCGGCCGGCTACTACGCCGGCATTCTCGGCAACCTCACGGTCGCCCCGGTCGATCCGCCCTTCGAACCGCCGTTCATCCCGATGTTCATCAACATGGCCATCGCGGTTCGCATCGGCGACGAATCCCTGCGCGATCTCCTCGACCTCGCGCTTGCCGACACCTGGCCCGAGATCTACGCGATCCTCGACGAATACCACGTCCCGTACATGGACCTGCCGCGGCCGACCCGCACGATTGAGGGGCCCTAGATGTTCAAGCCTTCCAGACGCCAGCTCCTCGCGGCCGGCGGCGCCGCCGCCTCGGCGAGCCTCATCCCGTTCGCCGCGCGCGCCCAGGAAAGCCAGCGCATCCACATCGCCACCGTGTTCCCCGCGGCGACGGGCCTTTCCACCGTCCGGACGTCGATCAACGACTATCCCGGCACCGGCGGCCGCAACGGTGCGATTCTCGCCGAATCGATCATCGGCCAGGCCGCGGCGGGCGCCGGCCACGGGTTCGACGTGCTCCTCGGAAGCTCGCCGAGCACGGAAGCCGCGATTCGCGCCACGGAGCGCCTCATCGAGGCGCAGGGCGCGGTCGCCATCGTCGGCGGCGTCGGTGCCGGTCAGGCCGAAGTGATCAGCGACATCTGCGAAGCGGTGCGGATTCCGTTCTTCAACGTCGGCAGCCAGAACGATGCGCTCCGCGGCGACAGCTGCCGGCGCTACACGTTCCACATCGAACCGAGCGCGGCGATGTATCTCGACGCGATCGCGACGTGGGGCGCGAGCCAGGGCTATCGCCGCTGGTTCGTCCTGCACGAGAACAACCCCGAGGGCGAGCGCCTCCGGGCGCGGGCGGTGGCTGCCATCGAGCGACACGGCGCGGGTGGTGAAGTGGCGGCGGCAGCCGGCGTGGACATCGAGCAGCCCGTCTACGTCAACGAGGCCAATGCGATCGGCCGCGCCGAGGCGGACGTGCTGCTTCTCCTCGTCAACCCGATCGACCAGATCGCGTTCCTCAACCAGATCGAGACGTTCGGGCACGGCGATCTGCCGTCGCTGACCTTCCCGGATGCGATCTCCCAGACTCGCGATTACATCGCGAGCGCGCGCCTCTACGCGCAGATCAACAATCCGCGCTACCGCTTCGCGGCGTGGGATTCGACCATGACGGCGAATGGCGCCGGCGCGTTCAACGAGACCTTCGTCAATCGCTGGAGCGAACCGGCGGACCCGACGGGCTGGGCGGCGTATCACGCGATCAAGATTCTCTATGAGACGATCGTCACGATCAACTCGAACGACCCCGACGCGATCGTCGACTATCTCGAGAGCCCGGAAGCGGTGTTCGACGTGCTCAAGGGGCCGGGCGTTTCCTTCCGGCCGTGGGACCATCAGCTCCGCCAGCCGATCGAGGTGATCCGCGTCGACCAGGAGGTCGCGTGGGTGCGCGCCGAGGTACAGACGCGCATCGCCATCGCGCAGGTCGAGGCCGAGCTTCCGGCGGCCGTGGCGGGTGACGACGTCGTCGCCCGGCTCGACACGTTCGGCGACGGCCCTGGCGGCGCGGTCTGCGGACCTTAGAACGCGGCGGCGTGAGTCCCTGATCTGGAGGGAGGCCGGTCCGAGGACCGGCCTCTCTTCGTTTCGGCTTCCCTGTCGCCATGGAGCCGGCGGGGCGCTGCCTGGATAATGGGCAGCGACGCGGTGACGCTTGTGGAATCGGCTTGTGTACCCCACTGTTCGGGTAGGCCGCTGAGGCCCGGAGAGGCATTTCTTGAGCGAGCCAGGACTGACGGGCGACGGCGCAGCGCGGCGCGACGAACGCGACGACGACATCATCTTTCCGGGCACGATCCCTTTCATCCTCGTGCACGTCGCCGCCCTTGCCGTGGTGTTCACCGGGGTCACCGTCGAAGCCGTCGTCATCGGGGTGGTGCTCTACTTCCTCCGCATCTTCTTCATCGGCGCCGCCTACCACCGCTACTTCTCGCACCGGGCGTATGCGACGAGCCGCTGGTTCCAGTTCGTCCTCGCCTTCATGGCCCAGACGACCGCGCAGAAGAGCGTCCTGTGGTGGGCGACGAAGCATCGCCACCACCACCTCCATTCCGATACGGAGTTCGACACCCATTCGCCCCGGCACAAGGGCTTCTGGTTTTCGCATTTCGGCTGGATTTTCAGCCGCGCGCACCAGGACTTCGACGAGGTGAAGATCGCGGATTTCTACAAGTACCCGGAGCTCCGCTGGCTCGACGAGTACCAGACGTTCCCCGCGCTCGTGATGGGCACGATCTGCTTCCTCATCGCCGGCTGGCCGGGCCTGATCGTCGGTTTCGTCTGGTCGACGGTGTTCGTCTACCACGCGACCTTCGCGATCAATTCCGTGGCGCACGTCTTCGG
Source organism: Bauldia sp. (assembly GCA_020849325.1). Lineage (GTDB taxonomy): Bacteria > Pseudomonadota > Alphaproteobacteria > Rhizobiales > Kaistiaceae > JADLGL01. The sequence goes on from JADLGL010000027.1 coordinate 3,764, forward strand.
CCGGAAGCGCTACGTGACGGGCGACGACAGCCGCAACAACTGGATCCTCGCCTTCTTCACGATGGGCGAGGGGTGGCACAACAACCACCACGCCTTCCAGTCGAGCGTCCGCCAGGGCTTTCGCTGGTACGAGTGGGACCCGACCTACTACATCCTTCGCGCGCTCGCCTGGACCGGCCTGATCTGGGACCTGAAGGCGCCGCCGGTGGCGGTGCTGAAGAACGAGCAGAAGCTCGGCGCCCGCACGATCGACCGGGCCGCCGCCGACGTGGTGGCGAGCTTCGACCTCGAGACCATCGTCCGCGGTCTCCGCAACGCCATCGACCACGCCCCGACGCTCACCGAATTCCGACGGATCGTCGCCTCGGCGAAAGAGCGGGCGAGCGAGATCGTCCACACGATCCATCTCCCGCATCTCCCGAGCCGCTCGGAAATCCACGCCCGCGCGGTCGCGATGCTTGCCCGGACGCCGTCGATCGAGGACATCGTCGACCGCGCGCATCGGCTCCTGATCGAGCGGGTCTCGGCGCGCGTCGCCGCCTGACGCGACCGGCCGCGCCACAACGGAACACCGGATGACCGACGTCGTCCTCGATCTTGCCGACCTGCCGCCGGGCACGATGAAGACCATCGACCTCGGCGGCACGGAGGTCGTCGTCGCCAATGTCGACGGCGCCTGCTTCGCCTTCGGCGGCATCTGCCCCCACGAAGGCGGCTCGCTCGGCGACGGCGAGCTCCGCGGCGCGGTCGTGACCTGCCCGTGGCACGGCGCCCGCTTCGACGTCCGCACCGGCGCCGTCATCGACGGCTACACGCCTGAGCCCGTGCCAGTGTTCGAAGTCCGCACCGAGGGCGAGCAGTTGCGGGTCATCTGCCGGTGAAGGCCGCGTCCGATGAGGTGGAAGACTTCACTGGCGTCTGAACCTCCCACTTGCGGGGAGGTCGAACCGACGCTTCGCCGGTTCGGGAGGCGGTAGCCTTACGACGGGTGCTTGCTGAGGCCGCCCGGTCGTCCGCGGCGCGCGTGCGTAGCCTCCCGACGGACGTGCAAAGGACAAAAATGCGGGGGAACGGCGTTACTGCGCTTTGGCACCAGCCCTTCGGCTGTGGCTCAACCCGAAAGCCTCGAACGACCGGATGTCCCCGGTTCCCTACCTGGCGCCTCGTCGCTTCGGCATCCGTCCGGGACCCTGCTTCAGCATCCGGTTCATCGCCCACGCCGCGATCACGATCGACAGGAGCGGCAACGCGAACGTGACCGAGAAGGAGAGCGTCAAGTTCAGCTGATTGTACCCCATGATGATGTAGCGGAGCACATCGAGCGCATAGCTCACGGGATTCGCGAAGACGAGCACCTGAATCCAGACGGGCAGCTGGATGAACCAGCTGCCACCGATGGCATTGACCCCCTCCTGCCGCAGAATGGCCCGAGCGGTGTCGGTCAGCTGCGTGAAGCCGGCGCCGCCAATCGCGCCGCGGAGCGGGAAGATCGACCCGGACAGGAAGTAAAGCGGCTGGATGATCCCGTTCGAGATCGCGCCAAAGCCTTCGAAGGTCTTCAGGCGCGATGCGATGATGACGCCGATCCCGGTCATCAGGATGCCGAGGAAGAACATCACGATCCACGACAGGACGAGCGTCCTCAGCGTCGCGAACGAGAAGAGATTCGGGAACACGCGTTCCAGGCTGAAAATGCCGCTGTTCGCGTTGATCGCGGCGCGGGGATCGTATGCGCCCTTCGTCGCCAGCCAGAAGAGGATGCCGGCCGCCACGACGAACAGCAGCACGCGACGCACCGTCGCCCACGCCGTCAGGCTCCAGTTCTCCACGATGTAGCGGATCGGGGCGCCGCTCGAGACCATGCCGGCAATACCGCGGCGATACCAGAACGCCAGAACCAGGATCGCGACTACGGCGATCCCGATCGCAATCGCCGGCATTGCGTCCGGAGGCGACCATTTGTGGAAGATGCCAAAGAGGGATGCCGCCATCGCGAAGAGAAGCGGGATCGTTCCCTGGAACACCGATATCGTGGCGCCGCCGAAGAGCTTTCCGAGCGTGACCGAGAGGATCGGGGCAGGGGAGACCATCACCTCGCGGAGAAGGCCGACATGCCGGTCGTAGACCAATGAGATCGCGCACTGGAGCGAGGCGAAGAGGACGTTGAGGACGACGACGCCCGGCAGGACGTACACCGAGTAGGAATAGCCTTCGACCTCGCGGAGCGCGGCGCCGAGGCCGTAGCCGAGGATCAGCAGCCACAGGACCGTGCGGGAAAGACCGCCAAAGAGCTGCGAGCGGTCCCTGCGGTAGCGCTGCATCTCGCGCTTCCACATGATGTAGATGACCGAAGGCACGATCTCGACGCGGGCGAAGAACCCGGCGGGCCGCGCCGGGCGAAAATCGGCTGCGGCGGTCATCGCGTGTGCTCCCCGCCGCGCTGGGCGAAGCCGACCATCCGGTCGCGCACCGTCGCGACGTCGTCGCGTAGGTCACGCCCAGTCAGCTTGATGAAGACGTCCTCGAGGTCGCCCTCGGGGGCATGCTCGCGGATGAGATCGCCCGGCGGTCCGATCGCGATGAGCTTGCCGTGGTCGACGATGCCCACCCGGTCGCACATCTCCGCCTCGGGGAGGTTGTGCGTGGTCATCATCACCGTCATGCCGCCGTCGCGGAGCGCCTCGATGCGCTCCCAGAGATTGCGGCGCCCCTGCGGGTCGAGGCCGATCGTCGGCTCGTCGAGGAAAAGGACGCTCGGCTTGTGCATCAGTGCGCGGGCGAGCTCGAGCCGCCGCTTCATGCCGCCCGAGAACGTTCCGACGCGCCGCTTGCCGGTATCGGCGAGCGACGCCCACTGGAGCGCCTCGTCGACGGCTTTCTTCCGCTCGCTTTTGGGCACCCCGTAGAGGACGGCATGAATCAGGAGGTTCTCGGCAGCGGTCAGCCGCTCGTCGAGTGCCGGGTCCTGGAACACCATCCCGAGCTTCCAGCGGACCTCCTTCGGCTCCTGCACCACGTCGTGGCCCATCACGCGGGCGGCGCCGCGGGTGGGGGTCACGAGCGTCGTCAGCATGTGGAGGAGGGTGCTCTTGCCGGCACCGTTGGGTCCAAGGAGGGCAAAGAACTCGCCCCTGTTGACCGTGAAGGTCAGCCCGTCGACGGCATTCAGCCCGCCATAGCGGCGGCCGATGTCGAGCACTTCAATCGCCGGCACGGCCGGGGAATCATTCTTCATGAGCATTGCGGTCCAACATGAAGTTTTCGGTGCGCAACCTCGCCTCCCTCAGGCAAGTCCGCAATTGCTGCGAAGAGCTGCGCCCCGGTTGTCGATCGCGGAAAGGTCCGCCGTGGATTCGAGTTTCGTTCTTCTTGTCCCGGCGGTACGATCCAACCGTCCGCACCCTAGCCAAACCGCCGGTTCGTGTCATCCGCTCGACCACGGCATGATGGGCCGCACCCGATCGGGGAGGTGCCTCCTCCGATGGCAGAAAAGGCCGCCTCTGCGTTGGCAGAGGCGGCCTTCATTGTCGCGTCGTGGCCTTGCTGGCGGGGCGGACTAGCCGCCGAGCAGCGCCTGGGCGTCGCGGAAGGTCTGCACCAGCGCTTCGCAGGCTTCGGCGCCGTACTCGAACTCCTCCTCGTCGTCCGACGCGGCCGCGGCCGGGGCGTCACCCGATTCTTCTTCCTCCTCTTCCTCGAGGAGCACGAAGAGCGGGATCAGCCCTTCGGCGCGTTCGAAGATCTCCGGGTCGAAGAGTTCGATGAGGTCGGCGAGGCCCGTGGTCTCGCCGAAGAAGTGGTCGGCGGCCGGGTAGAAGAGCTCCTTGGCGACGGCATCGTTGCCGGCCTCGATCATCGCGCAGGCCGGAGCGACCGTCTCTGCGAGATGACCGGCGAGGCGGGCGAGATCGCGGCCGGCGTAAAGCGTCGAGTCGGCGGCGACTTCCACGAGGCCCATCAGGAGCTGCGACGGGGCTTCCGCTTCCTCGGGATTGCGGCCGACCCATTCCTCCGGCGGGGCGGCCTCGGGGTAGAGCGCGTCGAGAATGCCGAGGAGCTGGTTCGACTCGTCCTTCTGGTCGGCGTTGAGCGGACCTTCGATGTCGGCCCAGAGTTCCTTCACGCGCTGGAGCGCGCCCCAGCCCATCGAGTAGGCGAAGATTTCCTCCGCGGCTTCCTCGTAGCCTTCGGCGACGCCGCCTTCGGCAAGGAGAAGCTGGGCGATGATGGCGCCCTTGTACGCCGCCGAGTCGCGGATCGCCGGATCGATGACGATGTCGTAGGCCCGGGCAAGCAATTCGCGGGTCGGCTCGATGAGGTCGTCGGCGCTGTCGCCTTCCTCGAGGACTTCCTCGAAGGCGGCGAGATAGCCGTAGAGCTCCTCGGCGAGAGCCGGATCGCGCTCGGCCAGCGTGCCGCCGAAGCGCTCCCAGTCACCCTTGGCCATCTGCTCCACGACCTCGATGAGATCGGGATCGACGGGCCCCTCGATCGCGTCGAGGACGTTGACGCGGATCGTCGCCATTTCGAGGCCGTAGCCCTGGCTCATCACGACCGTCCAGCTGAAGAACGGCTCGTTGGCGTACTGCGCCGAGGCGGTGGTGGCTGCGGGGACGGCCAGCGCGAATGCGCCGGCCGCAATGAGGTTGCGGATCGCCTTAGCCATTGGGCACCACTCCCAGTACGACGGAATGTGCACCGCGGCCGACCGCGATGTTGTCGATCACGCAGAGGCAGGTCGTGTCGATCACCGAGACGGAGTCGGACAGACCGTTCGCGGTGTAGACCTTGCTGCCATCCGGGGTGATCGTGATGCCCCACGGACGACGGCCCATCTGCTCGCGGATGGTCTCGATGACGGCGTTGGTCGCCGTATCGATGACGTAGACCGCGCTCGTGCCGCCACCGGCGACGTAGAGCCGCGTACCGTCGGGCGAGGTCACCACTTCGACCGGACGGGAGTCGAGGCCGAGATTGATGGTGGCAACGACCGTCTGCGACGTGGTGTCGATGACCGTCACCGTGCCGCCGATCTCGGCGGTCACATAAGCGTAGGCGCCGTCGGTCGAGAACACCACGACGCGCGGGCGGTTGCCCACGAGGAGGTGCTTCACGACGACGAGGTTGACCGCATCGAAGATCGTGGTGGTGTGCGTGGCTTCCGCGGTCACGTAGACCCAGCGGCCATCGGGAGATACGGCGACGCCTTCGGCCTCGACGCCCACGCGGAAGCTGCCGATCAGCGCCCCGGTGTTGATGTCGTAGCCGGCGCCCTGCGCGATGGCTTCCAGCGACGCCCAGATCTGGGTGCCGGCCGGGTTGATCGCCAGGCGCTCGGGATTGCCGCCGGCACGGAGCTCGCCAACGATCTCATTGGTCTGGACGTCGATCGCGACGATCTTGTCCTCGGGCGTCTCGAACTGCGGATTGAAGTCCGACACCGACACGTAGATCGTCCGGCCGTCGGGGCTCACCGCCATGCCGCGCGGACGCACGTCGCCGGGACGACCCGAGATCGGGATCTCCGCGATGACCGTGTCCGTGTTGGTGTCGATGACCGAGATGTTCGCGCCATACTCGTTGGCGACGTAGATGCGATAGTTGCCGGTCTGGGCGCTCGCCGTCGTCGACATCAGCACGCCTGCCCCGAGCACCGCGCCGGCGAACGCCATCACCGCCGTGCTTCTCGGGCGGCCGCGTCGGCCGCTTGTTGAGATCATTGTCCGTCCTCCACTGTCAGTGCTTCTTGAGCCTGGTCCCGCGAGATTCACCAACGGCCGCTGCCTTGTCCAGAAGAAAGTTGAGGGCCTCGGTAATCTTTTCGGCAATCGCGACGTTGCGCCGCCGCTTCACTCTTGCGTGACAGGGGCGTTGCTTGAACGGGCGTTCGTACCTCCTTGCGACGGCGCGCACGAGACGATCATCGCCGGCAGGTCCTCTGGTTCGCGAGATCGCCACACTGATCAAGACGCTGAACCGGCGCGGTTCCAGGCATCCAGATCGCTGGCAATTCATGCTGAGACCAGTATCGGGGAGTGGATCGGGCTCGACGTCGCCACGGATCCGACGGGAGCCGTGGCCGCCTCATCGGCCGATCCCGCGCTCGGAACGCGACGGCCACTCACTCGTGAACATCCGGCGATCGAAGCCCGATTCGCCACGCAGGCCATGAGTTTGGCCGGCTTGCCGACAAGCTGAAAAAGGGTCGCCGACCCACCGTCTGCGCGGCGTGGACCGTCGCTCACGCGGCGGCATCCGACCGGTTCGCCGCGGCGGTCGCCGCGGCGTGCATGGTATTCGCGTGCTCCGCAAGATCGATTTGTCCACTCCACTCGAGGCGCGGTCGCCTGCACGATGGTTTGGAGCCGTCGCGCGGCGCGCGAAACAGGAAGGCGGTGGTCCGCGAATCCGGCCGCGGGACACCGGCGACTGTCCTGTCGACGCGCGCGATCGGATCGAACGGCGCGGACGGCGTCCGCCCGCCGCTCCCGGTTCTTTCCCGATTTCAGCCGATCGTGACCCGCGAGCCGTCGCGGCGGGTGAACACCGCGCTCGTGCCGGGATAGGCGGCGACAACCGCGGCCGCCCCTTCTTCGCCGGCGACGTAGAGACCGACGCCAATGGCATCGGCCACGATCGCCCGCGGGCTGAGGATGACGACATCGGTGTAGCGGTCTGCGCTCCGGCCGGTGGCGGGATCGAAGATGTGGTGATTGCGGCCCTCGGGGTCGAACACCGTGCCGTAGCCGCCATGGAGCGCGACCGAACCGTCGGAAAGGTCCATCATCCGGTTCGTTTCGCCCGCCTGGTCACGCAGTCCGACGCGCCACGGCCGGCCGTCGGGGTGCTCGCCGACGACGCGGGTTTCCCCCAGCTCGACGACGACATGGGTGAATCCCTCGTTCCGCAGGATGTCGGCGATCGCGTCGGTGATGTAGCCCTGCGCGATGCCGTTGAGCGTCGCCATCATGCCCGGCACCGCGAACGCGACACTGCGCGACCCGATGTCGATGTTGCGATAGCCGACGAGCCGCCGCGCGGCGTCGATCGCGGCAGGCGAGGGGCCGGCAGGATCGGCGCCCGGCACCGCGAAATGCGAGGAATAGACGTTCCAGAGCGGCTGGACCGTGGTGTCGAACGCTCCGCCGGTGAGATCGGACGCCGAACGCGCCGCTTCCATGACCGTGACGAGATCGCGCGAGGCGCCGGCGATCCGGCCCTGGGTGTTGAGCTGCGAGAGCTCGCTCGTCGGCCGGAACAGGCTGAAGACCGTCTCGAGCCGCCGCACCTCGGCGATCATCCGGTCGATCGTCCGCTGCGCGTAGGCGGCGTTCGAATGGTACAGCGTCAGCGACGACACCGCGCCCAGAACCTCTCCTTCCCAGGTGTGGAACGTGGCTGCCGGGCCGAGGAGCCGCCAGCCGGTGACGGCCACCGGAATGGCCGCCGTCGCCGCCACGATCTTGAGCGCCTGACGCCGCGAGAAGCCGCTGCGGCGGGGCGCCGGGGTGACGTCGGCGATCGTCATCGATCGGCTCCTCTTGCCGGCTCCATTGCCGGACTGACCGCCACGCGGGCCATGGCCGGGACCGGCATGCCCATCGGCGGGATGCCCGTGGTCGGAACGGCGGCCTTCTTGGCGGCGCGCTCCTTCTGCTTGCGCTGCTTGGACAGCGGCGGGCAGCGGTGGTCGTCATAGTACTCGACCTGGCAGTCGAGGCACTGGAAGCACTCGGCCATGATGATCTTGCCGTCCTTCTCGATCGCGCGGACCGGGCAGGACCGCTCGCAGAGATGGCAGGACGTGCCGCACTCGGCGCGGCGCTTCAGGAACGTGAAGATGTGGAGGCGGTCCGCCACGGCGAGGAAGCCGCCGAGCGGGCACAGGAAGCGGCAGAAGAACCGCTCCGTGAAGAGGCTCATCACCACCAGAAGCACGGCGTAGGTGACGTACGGCGCCGGCCGCGAGAACACCGAACCGATGGCGGTGTTGAACGGCTCGATCTCGCCGGCGATGTGGAACGCCTCGGGCACCGCGAACACAACCACCACGATGAGAGCGGCGGTGCCGTATTTCGGCAGCCACATCCAGCGATGCAGCCAGTCCGGCGGCGTCCATTGCGGCAGGTGCAGGAAGCGGCCGACGCGGGCGGTCAGCTCCTGCAGGGCGCCGAACGGGCACAGCCAGCCGCAGAACACGCCGCGGCCGATGAGGATTAGGGACAGCAGCACGTAGACCGAGATGATGATGATCAGCGGTTCGCGCAGGATGAAGTTGAGGTCGAGGCCGTCGAGCGGGATGCGGAGGTAGTTGGTGACGTGCTCGATCGACAGCTGGCCGCCCGCCGTCCAGCCGAGCCAGACGAGCGTGAAGGTGAGGAAGCCGATGCGCACCCAGTTGTGCAGCTTCCGCCGCTGCGTCAGCTGCTTCTGGAAGATGAAGATCGCCGTCAGCACCGTCAGCATGATGCCGAGGATGATCACGTCGCCGCGCTGCTGCGACCACGCCTGGACCCACTCCTCCGGCGGCTCGACATAGGGGAGGAGCACGACGTCGGACGGCGTCTGGTAGGTGACGGGAACCTCGACGGTGTGCTCGACGCCCGCCTGGTCGGTGCCGTGGACGAGGAGCACGACCTCGAATGGCTGGAGCGGATCGAATCCCGAATCGGCCGGGATGAAGTAGGCGCTGGCGTCCGGAAGGCGCGGCCGCTCGCCGCCGATGGCGCCGATCAGCTGATGCTGGTCGGCGTTGAAGACGATCTCGAGATCGCCCTGGACCAGCTTGAACCGGTCGAAGATCTCGCCCCGGTCGGTGTCGTAGTAGCTGATGCCGCGGAAATTGTAAGGACCGTTCGAGAACAGCAGCAGCATGTTCGTGCCGGTCGGCTGCGGGCTGAAATAGCGCGCATAGCGGTCCGACGTGAGCGCATTGCGCCCGATCATGCCGGCAGTGCCGAGCGAGACGTAGAAGTCGGTGTAGATTTCGCCGTCGGGGTGAATTTCCTGCGGCTCGACGGTGCAGTCGCGGTCGTTGTCGAACCGGCACACGAAGCGGTCGCTCGCGACGACGGACGATGCCGCGCCGAGAGGGACTTCGGTGACCGGCGCGGTCACGCCCTGCGCGGCGAAGAGCGCGCGCACGTCGCCATAGGTGACCTCGCGGTGGACGATCGCCCCCGACGCCACGAGCTCGGCCCAGCTGCGGACGCCGAACCCGTCGACGTCCAGCGTCGGCTCGGTGATCGGCGGCAGGTTCGAGTTCGCGCGGAACACGATGCGCGCCGCGTCCATGATGCCCGACCGGATCGAGCGGGCGGAAATGGTGACGCCGGCGACGAAATCGGGCGGCAGCGGGAACGCGGCATTGCCCGGCACGGCGTCGTAGCCGATGTGGACCGAGAGGAAGTTCTTGATCCGCGCGATGCGCTCGGGGAAGCCGACGAGGTAGGAATCGTAGAACGAGATCAGCTCGATGCCGGTGATGACGCCGGCGGTGTCCATGCCGATGATCGCGTCGAACGGCCGGGGCGAGTAGCTCGGCGGACGCACGATGTCCCACGCCGAGAAGATGTAGCCGATCTCGGTCTCGCCCTGGAACGCCTTGATCACCGGCGTGCGGTCGTCGGCGACGAACTCGAAACGGTCCGCGGTCGGGAAGAACGCGGTCCGCATCTCGGGCGTCGCGCGCTCCTCGAGCGGCGGCTTCACCTCGTCACGCGCCGCCTGAGCCGGAACTGCGGCCACGAACGCGGCCAACACCAGCGCCCCGAGTGCGAGGCACCGTCTCCCTAAACCAAAAGCCATGCCGCGCAATTCCCCAACTGCTCAGCTTCGCGGGCCACACCGCCCGACTTGGCGGGACAATGACCGCCGCATGACTGTTGTGCAAGCCACCCCTTCAAGGAGGTGCGCGCATTTAACCGTGATGTGTCCGGACCGGCACGATCCCGACGCACGGGCATGGTCGCGCGTCGCGGGCCGCTCCGTCGGGAGCGGTCGTCGGCTCGAATCGGAGGATTCCGCCTCGCGGTGGTGGCGCCCTCGCGACGGCCGCCTTGACCGGGCGGTCCGAGGCGCGACCGAGCCATCGGAGGAGCGCCGGTCGGGCCGGCGCCCCGGAGTTCTAGCTGCGGGCGTCGCGCCGGCCTGCGCCGGCGGAGCGGGAGCCGGCTGCCGCCGCGACTTCGGCGACGCTCATGCCGCCATGGCGCTGCACGGCCGGACGCTGTTGCGCCGGACGCTGTTGCGCCGGGCGCTTCGCCGGCGCGTGAGCGGCGGCCGGGTTGCCGGCGGCCGGCTTGCCCCGCCGATCGGGGTTGGGACGCCCGCCATTGCCGGCGCGACCGGCCGCGCCCGCGTTCTGCTGGCGCGGCTTGCCGGCGTTGGCCTGGCGCTGCTGCTGCCGCGGTTTGCCCTGACGCGACCGGGCGCGCGGGTCTTCGTGCCGCGACGGAGCCGGCATCGCGATGGCGACGCCCTCGACCTCGATGACCGGGATCGACTGCTTCGTCAGCTTCTCGATGGCGCGGAGATAGGCGCGCTCCTCGTCGTTGCAGAGCGAGATGGCGATGCCCGCCGCGCCCGCACGGCCGGTGCGGCCGATCCGGTGCACGTAGCTTTCCGGCTCGTTGGGGAGCTCGAAGTTGAAGACGTGCGTGATCTCGGTCACGTCGATGCCGCGCGCGGCGATGTCGGTCGCGACGAGGACGCGGAGCGAACCGTCACGGAAGGCGCCGAGGGCGCGCTCGCGCTGCGGCTGGCTCTTGTTGCCGTGGATGGCGTCCGCCTCGATGCCGGCCTGCACCAGACCCTTGGCGACGCGATCGGCGCCGCGCTTGGTGCGGGTGAAGACGAGGGCACGGCCGACGGCCGGATCGGCGAGGAGACCGGCGAGGGCGCCGAGCTTGGCCGGCTGCGGCACGAAGGCGACGCGCTGCTCGATCCGGTCGGCGGTCTTCGCGACGGGCGTCACCGCGGCCGTCGCGGGATCGCGGAGGAGCGAGCGGGCGAGCGTCTCGATCTCGCGCGGCATGGTCGCCGAGAAGAAGAGGCTCTGGCGCTGCGCGGGGAGGGCGGCCGCGATCTTCCGGATCGCATGGATGAAGCCCATGTCGAGCATCCGGTCGGCCTCGTCGAGGACGAAGATCTCGACCGCGTCGAGCCGGAGCGCGCGTTCCTGCATCAGGTCGAACAGGCGGCCCGGCGTGCCGATCAGGATGTCGACGCCCTGGCCGAGGGCGCGGATCTGGCTGCGGATCGACACGCCGCCGATGGCGATCGTCGAGGTGAGGCCGAGGTCGGCGCCATAGGCCTCCACGCGCTCGCCGATCTGCGTCGAGAGCTCGCGTGTCGGCGACAGGATGAGGGCGCGGCAGGTGCGCGGCTGTGGCCGCTTGCCGTTCGCCGCAAGACGGTGGAGCATCGGCAGGCTGAAGGCAGCGGTCTTGCCGGTACCCGTCTGGGCGATGCCGAGAAGATCGCGGCCGGCCATGACGATCGGGATCGCCGCTGCCTGGATCGGCGTCGGCGCAGTGTGGGCCTCGCGCACGAGTGCGTTGAGGATCGGCCCGTTGAGGCCGAAATCGGAGAAGGATGTCAAAGGAATGCTTTCGCGTAGCCCGGCGGCGCGCTATTGGCGCGGCCTGAGGCGCGGGGGCTGAGAACCCCGCGTGGCTGGGCGCTCTTGCTGGCTGGTGACGGGGGCCGAAAACCCGAAATGGTCTCGTTCACGCGGCCCACTGTTACAATGGGGCAGAATCGCAGAAATCTCAACGTCGGGGGGACGTTTTCTTGCGTGGCATAATGACAAGGGGCGCGGAAATCGCCTGGGGAACGATGACAACGATGCGGAAGATCAGTGCGCTCGCCTTCGCGATTCCGAGCTACCTTCTCGTGCTGTTCGGCTGCGCCAACCTGTTCACGGTCCTCGATCCGGCGATCGGCGCCGTGCTCGCCTGCATCGTGGTGGCGCTCGCGGCGATCGTCGGGATCGCTACCGTAACGCTCGGCCACAAGTACATCCGGGAGCAGGGGCTTTCGCTGTAGGGCATGATCCGGCGTGAACGGATCGCGCTCCAGCGGGGCTGCTCCGCGGCGGCCGCATTTGTCGGCTTCGGGCTCGCCATGCCACACCGCGGCCTCACGGACGTTTGCAGGCTGGCGGCATGCGTCCGTCATGAAGGCAGCGCGCCGTGTCAGACCCGAATGAGCGCATCCACGGCCTGACGATCGGTACGGTCAGCGCCGCGCATTTCGGCAGCCATTTTCTCCAACTGTCGATCGCGCCCGTCCTGCCGCTGATCCGCGACGATCTCGGCGTCTCCTTCCTCCAGCTCAGCTGGGTGCTGACGGTCTTCTACGCGACCTCGGGCGTCGGTCAGGTCGTTGCCGGTATCCTCGTCGACCGCTTCGGACCGCATCGCCTCCTGATGGCCGGCATCACGCTCCAGTCGGTCGCGGTCCTCGCGATGGCGGCGGTGCCAGACTATCACTGGCTGTTCCCGCTCGCCTTCCTCGCCGGCCTCGGCAACACCGTCTATCACCCGTCGGACCTGTCGATCCTCTCGCGCCGCATCCCGCGCCAGCGGCTCGGCCGGGCGATCGCGTCCCATGTCATCGGCGGCGCCATCGGCTTCGCAGCAGCGCCCATCGTGATCGGCGGCATCGGCGCCGCCTTCGGATGGCGCGCCGGCCTTGCCTGCGGCGGGCTGGTCGGCCTTGCGATCGCGCTCTTCATCGTCACCCGGCGTCACGCCATCCACGCGCCGCACGTCGAACATCACGTCGAAGGCCACCCGGACCGGCAGCCGACGCCGGGCTTCCTCGCGATCCTGGCGCTGCCGGTCATCCGCCTGACCTTCCTGTTCTTCGCGCTGTCCTCGCTCGCCGGCGCCGCGATCATGAACTTCGGTGCGGCGACGCTGAACGAAGGCTATGCGGCGACGCTGACGCTCGCCAATGTCGGCATCTCGATCGCGCTTGCAGCCTCGATCCTCGGCACGTTTCTCAGCGGCATCGTCATCGATCGCGGCACGCCGCATCGCGTCGTCGCGGTGGTCGCGCTGGTGGTGGGCGGCATCGCCTGCCTCCTCGCGGGGGCTGCTCCGTGGCCCGCAATGCTCGTGATCGCGCTCCTCGCCGTGAGCGAGTTCTGCTTCGGCGCGACGACGCCGCCCCGCGACATCACGGTCCGCGAATCGGTCCCGGCCGGCAGCCTCGGAAAGTCGTACGGCATCGTCTATTCCGGCCTCGACGGCGGCCAGCTCGTCGCGCCGATCATCTATGGCTTCCTTCTCGACCACGCCCTCCCGCAGCTCGTCTTCATCGTTGCCGGGATAGCGACGCTGGCAATGCTTCTGACGCTGACCGGAGCGTGGCGTCGCAACGCCGCGGCGGCTAAGACCGTAGGCAGCGGTGCGGTGTGACGGGCGCCGCCGGGGAACGACGCATGGGCAACCTTCTCATCGTGGCGGCAGGCGGGGCAGTCGGTTCCGTCACGCGCCATCTCGTGGGAACGGCGAGCGGAAAACTGTTCGGCACGGGCTTCCCGGTCGGGACGATGCTGATCAACATCGCCGGCTCGTTCCTGATGGGCGTGTTCATCGAGCTCCTTGCGCTCCGCCTCAACGGCTCCGAGCAGCTCCGCCTCCTCATTGCGACCGGATTCCTCGGCGGCTTCACCACCTTCTCCGCGTTCTCGCTCGATTTCATGAGGCTGTGGGAGCGCGGCGAGACGTTTGCGGCGCTCGCCTATGTCGGCGCGTCGGTGGTCCTGTCGCTGCTGGCGATCGCCGCCGGCCTCGCGCTCGTGCGGACGTTCGCCTGATGGCCGAGGTCGAAACCCGCACGGTCGGATCGGACGAGGCCGGCATGCGCCTCGACCGCTGGTTCAAGGCGCATTTCCCCGACCTTGCCTTCGGGCACCTCCAGAAACTTCTCCGCTCGGGCCAGATCCGCGTCGACGGGGGCCGGGTGAAGACCAGCAGCCGCCTCGAGCCCGGCCAGGCCGTGCGCATTCCGCCGCTTTCCTTCGCCGGGTCCAATGAGGCCGCGCCCGGCGACGATGACGGGCCGCAGCGCGCAGCCGGCGGGCGCCCCGATGCGGCACCGAGGTCCGGCAGCGCAAAACCGGGCGCGAGCAGGACCGCCATCGGGACGATGGGCGTCGGCAAGGCCAACGCCACGATCCGCGAACTCCGTGACATGACGCTCTTCGAGGACGACGTCGTCCTCGTTCTCAACAAGCCGCCGGGCCTTGCCGTGCAGGGCGGTTCGGGCCTCACGAACCACCTCGACGCGATGCTCGAGGCCCTTCGGGACGACAAGGACCGGAAACCCCGGCTCGTCCACCGCCTCGACCGCGAGACGTCGGGCGTCATCGTCGTCGCCAAGACACGCCTTGCCGCCTCGCAGCTCGCCGCCTCGTTCCGTGGCCGCTCGACGCGAAAGGTCTACTGGGCGCTGGTCGCCGGCGTGCCGAAGCCGCGGCAGGGACGCGTCTCGACCTGGCTCGCGAAGGACCACGAGGCGGGGGAGGGGATGATGATCGCCCGCCACGGCCACGACGATGCCACCCACGCCGTTTCGCTCTACTCGGTGGTCGACACGGCCGGATCGCAGCTCGCCTGGCTCAGCATGCGCCCCGTCACCGGCCGCACCCACCAGCTCCGCGCCCATGCCGCCCATATCGGCCACCCCATCGTCGGCGACCCGCTCTACTTCGATCTGAAGGACTGGACGCTGCCCGGCGGGCTCCAGAACCGGCTCCACCTCCACGCGCGCCGCATCGTCCTGCCGCATCCGAATGGCGGCACGATCGACGTCACCGCGCCGCTGCCGCACCATATGCAGCAGAGCTGGAACCTCCTCGGCTTCGACAAGGACCTCGGCGCCGAGAGCGAAGGCCCGGACGGAGAGTAGCGCGATGGCCGACGATTCCTTCGATCCCGGTGACGCCGTTGTCCCGATGCGTCCCGCCGAGCGCGGCGCGAAGCCGGCGCTCCGCCGCCGCTTCTACCAGGACGCCGCCACGGTGGCGCAGGACGGCGGCCTTCACGCCGTGACGCTCGATGGCAAGGTTGCGAAGACGCCCGGCCGGGCGGCGCTCGCCGTCCCGAGCGCCGCGCTCGCCGAAGCGATGGCCGCGGAGTGGGCGACGCAGGGCGACGAGATCGACCCCATGACCATGCCGCTGACGCGGCTCGTGAATTCGGCGATCGACGGGGTGTCGGCGCGCATGGCCGAGGTTCGCGCCGAGATCGTCTCCTACGCCGGCTCCGATCTCCTCGCCTACCGCGCCACCGACCCCGACGGGCTGATCGCGCGACAGGCCGCGGCGTGGGACCCCATCCTCCGCTGGGCCGATGAATCGCTCGGCGCCCGGCTCCTCGCCGGCCACGGCATCATGCCCGTGCTCCAGCCGCAGGCGAGCCTCGACGCCGTCGCGCGCGCGGTGGCGGACCTGCCGCCGCTCCGCCTCGCCGCCACGCACGCGATGATGACCCTCACGGGCTCCGCGGTTCTGGCGCTCACCGTGCTGAACGGCCGGCTCGCGGCCGCTGCCGCCTGGAAGGCCGCGCACATCGACGAGGACTGGGAGATTGCCCAGTGGGGCGAGGACGACGAGGCCATGCGCCGCCGGGCCGCGCGCTGGCTCGAGATGGCCGCTGCGGCGCGAACGCTCGATCTCGTCGGCTGATCCCGCCGGCCATGGACCTCCGGACCACCACCTACGCCGGCCGCCACCGCCACCTCCTCGAACGCCTCGCCGCGCTCGCGCCAAAGGGCCCGCTCCGCATCCTCGAATGCGGACCGGGGCTCGCGGTCCGCGGCCTCGGGCGGCTTTCGTCGCGCGGCGTGCCGGGCCGTCCGCTCTTCAAGGGGATCGAGACGCTCGTCCGCCGCCTGCCGCTGCCGGATGGCGCCTACGAAAACTACGAGACCGGCGAGCTCCTCGCCGCCTTCGGCCGCGATCGCGTCGACCTCACGCTCCTCGACATCAACCCGCGCTCGCTCGCGGTGATCTCGGCCAACCTTGCGCCCTACCGGGTGCGGACCGTCATCGCCGATCTCGCCGACCCGGCAACGCCCCTCCGTCGCGAACTCGAGGGCGGGTTCGACGTCGTTCTGGCGCTCGCAACCATCGGACGCATCCCGGAACCCCGCCGCGACGCGGCCGCAGAGAACCTCCTCCGCCTGACGCGACCGGGCGGCCTCGTCGTCGAGGATACCGGGAGGATCGCCCGCAGCGACGCGGCGAGCGCCACGGAAGCCGAATTCGTCTTCCGGCGAGCCGCCGGAGAGGTCCTGCCGTAGGCGTCGTGACGATTCGGCCGACGATCGAGAAGACACGTCGTTCCGCTTCGCGGCCCCGGAACGACGGGGTCGTTTGAAAGGAAAATGCTCACCCGTATTCCAATCGAGGCGGCCCATGACGCAGCGGGCTAAGAACGCGGCCAGTCCGCCATCTGGTGCCGAAGCCACGTCACCTGCCGCTTGGCGTATTGCCTCGTCTCCGCCTGCCCGCGAGTGATCGCCTCGTCGCGACTGATTTGCCCGTCGAGGTAGGCGAGGAGGGGACGAACGCCGATGGCCTTCATTGCCGGGAGGCCGGCGTCGAGGCCGATGCGGGACAGCGCCGAAGCCTCCTCGACCCCGCCGGTCTCGATCATCCCGATGAACCGCGCGTCGATCCGCCGGTGCAGCACGTCGCGCGGCGGGTCGATCACGATCCGTTCCACGGCCCCGGCGGCGAGGAGGGGAGGCGGGGCGCGTTCGGCCTGCCACTCCGGCAGCGTCCGTCCGGTGGCGTCGATCACTTCGAGCGCGCGGACGATGCGGGTCCGGTCGGTCGGCCGCACCCGCGCGGCCTCGGCGGCGGATCGCTCCGCGAGATGCCGGTGGAGTTCCGCCGCATCGCCCCCCTCCGCCCGCGCCTCCCATTTCGCCCGGATCCCGGCCGGGATGGGCGGGACCGGCGCGATGCCGTCGAGAAGTGCCCGGAAATAGAGGCCCGTCCCGCCCACCACGATGGGCCGCAGCCCCGCCTCGCGCGCCTCGGCAAGCACGTCTGCAACGTCGTCGAGCCAGCGCCCCACCGAATACCGCTCCGCTGCCGGCACATGCCCGAACAGGCGGTGCGGGAACTCCGTTTCCTCCTCGCGCGACGGCCGCGCCGAGAGGACGCGCAGGCCGTCGTAGACCTGCATGGAATCGGCGTTGACGATGACGCTCGGCATCTCCGCCGCCCGCCGGCGGGCGAGGGCGGATTTGCCGCTTGCGGTGGGGCCGGCGATGAGGAGGGGGCGAAGCATGGGCGCGATACCGTAGACGGGCGCCGTCATAGCCCGCTATAGGCCGGAAAGCCCTGTCGCCGGTTGCCCCCTTGCCCTACGTCCTCAGCCTGATCGCCTCGCCGCTTCATCCGATCGTCGACGTCGCCCTCGTGTCCGAGGCAAGGGCGGTTGCGCCGGTGTTCGACCTGCCGGTTTGGCTCGCCGAGGATATCGCCGCCGAAATCCCGTTCCCCGGCTCGCCCGAGGAGGCGGCGGCGATCGAGGTGGCGGTGCGGGCGGTGATCGGAGCCCGGCCGGTGGATGTCGCGGTGCTCCCGGACACGCACCGGCGGAAGCGTCTCCTCGTCGCCGACATGGATTCCACCATCATCGGCCAGGAGTGCATCGACGAGCTCGCCGATCTCGTCGGCCTCAGGACGCACGTCGGCGCGATCACCGAGCGCGCGATGCGGGGCGAGATCGCCTTCGAGCCGGCGCTTCGCGAGCGCGTCGCGCTCCTGAGGGGCCTGCCCGTCGCCGTCATCGACCGCCTCCTCCGCGAACGGATCGAGCTCAACCCCGGCGCGCGGACGCTGATCCGCACCATGCGCGCCCACGGCGCCCATACCGCACTCGTCTCGGGCGGTTTCACCCATTTCACCGGCCCCGTCGCCGAACGGGCCGGCTTCAACGAACACCAGGCCAACGAGCTCCTGATCGACGACGGCCTTCTCACCGGCTTCGCCGTGGAGCCGATCAAGGGCCGCGACGCGAAACTCGCGGCGCTGCAGGAGACGGCCGCCCGCCTCGGCATCGAACCCGTCCAGACCCTCGCCGTCGGCGACGGCGCGAACGACCTTGCGATGATCGAGGCGGCCGGCCTCGGCGTCGCCTACCACGCCAAGCCGGCGGTCGCCGCTGCCGCCGCGGCGCGGATCGACCACGGCGACCTCACCTCGCTCCTCTATCTCCAGGGCTATCGCCGGCGCGAGTTCGTCGAGTGAGCACGATCGAAACGGACCGCCTTCGGCTCCGCCACTGGCGCGAGGAAGACCGGGCGCCCTTCGCCGCGATCAACGCCGATCCGGCGGTGATGCGGCATTTCCCGTCCGTGCTCACCCGCGCGCAGAGCGATGCGCTGGTCGATCGCATCGTCCGCGAATGGGCTACCGCCGGGCGTTCGTTCCATGCCGTCGAGGAAAAGGCGACGGGCCGGTTCATCGGCTTCGTCGGCGTCGGCGGGTTCGCGCCGGCCATACCGCTCCGGGGCCTCCAGGTCGGCTGGCGCCTCGCGCGCGACATCTGGGGGCGCGGCTACGCCCCCGAAGCGGCGCGGGCGACGATGGACGATGCCTTCGCCGATCCCGGTCTCGCGACGATCCTGTCCTACACCGTCGCCGCGAACGCGCCGTCGCTGCGGGTCATGGCGAAGCTCGGCCTCGCCCGGGCGCCGGAACTCGATTTCGAGCATCCCGAACTGCCGGAGGGACACCACCTTCGGCCGCACGTCGTCCATCGCATCGGCCGCGACGTCTGGCTAGCCGCGCCGGCGGCCAGAGCGTGATCCGTTGAGACCGGATCACGCTCGTCGCCCCCGTTCCCTGTTGGAGCATGATCTTTTCGAAGAACCGGCGGCCACTGTAGGGAGCGACCAGCCCCTACGGTTCGAGCCGTACCCACTCGAAACGCGTGCGGCCGTCGGGCAGCGCCACGAAGAGGAGGGCCACCGTCCGCCCTGCTTCGAGTTCCTCGACGAGCCGCGCGTCGATCTCCGCGACGGTCGCGAGCGGCGGCTGGTCGGCGGCGGTGCCGACGCGGAGGATGACGTCGCCCGGCTGGAACCCGCGCTCGGCGGCAAGGCTCGATGACGCGACGGCCGTGACCACGAGGCCTCCCGTCACCGACGGGGCGATCTCGAACTCCGACCGGAGCGCCGGCGTGATCGGCGCGAGCGTGAAGCCGAGTACCTCGGCGGTCATCTCGGGGAACGGGACGGGTCTCGGCGTCGCCTCGCCGGCGATCGCGACGGGCGGCGCGTTGCCCTCCACCTCGACGACCGCCACCATGAGCGACTGCTCCACGCCCTCGCGGAGGACGAGAACCGGCACGGTCGTGCCGACGTCCGTTTCCGCGACGAAGCGGGGGAGGTCGCGCATCGCGTTCACCTGCCGTCCGTTGAACGACAGGATGATGTCGCCGGCGCGCATGCCGGCGGCCTCCGCCGCCGTGCCGCGATGGACCTCGCTGACGAGCGCGCCGCGCGCCGCCGCGATCCCGAACGCCTCGGCGATCCCCGGCGTGACGTCCTGGATGTTGATGCCGATCTGGCCACGCCGCGCCTGGCCGAATTCGAGGATCTGGGCCACGATCCGGGAGGCCGTCTCGGACGGGACGGCGAAGGCAACGCCGGCATTGGCGCCGGTATCGGAGAAGATGGCGGTGTTGATCCCGATCACCTCGCCCTGGAGGTTGAACAGCGGACCGCCCGAATTGCCCTGATTGATGGCGGTGTCGGTCTGCAGGAAGTTGTCGAATGGCCCGGCGCCGAGGTCGCGGCCCCGCGCCGACAGGATGCCGGCGGTCACCGTGCCGCCGAGGCCGAACGGATTGCCGATCGCCATCACCCAGTCGCCCACCCGCACCTCCTCCGAACTGCCGAACGCGACCGCAACGAGGGGGCGCGGCGGGGCGACGCGGAGGACGGCGATGTCGTTGAGCGGGTCCGTCCCCACCAGCGTCGCCGCGAGGCGTGACCCGTCGTGGAAGATGGCAAAAATCTGGTCGGCGTCGGCGATGACGTGATTGTTCGTCACGATGATGCCCGCTGCATCGACGACGAAGCCCGAGCCGACGCCCTGAACCTGCTGGATCGGGTTGCCGTTGTCGTCGAAGAGCCCGCGGAAATTCTCGGGAACCGGGGCATCCGGCGTTCCGAGCGTCACCGTCCGCTCGACCGAGATGTTCACCACCGCATCGATCAGCCGGTCCGCGAGATCGGCGAACGTCGGCAGCGTCGCGATCGCGGCGACTCCGGCGGGCGCCGGCGTCTGCGCGGCGAGGGACGCGGGCAGGAGCAGGGGAATCGCCGCAAGGGCGGCGAGGAACGCCGCACGGCGCGGCCGCGTGAACCGAAGACCCGAGACCATGCCGACCCTCCACGCCCCGCCGCGACCATAGCCGTCGCCTTGCCCGCGGAAGCGAGCGAAATCAGGGCTGACGCAAAGTTTATCTCCGGACGAGCCAAACGATTGCAACGCCGATGGCGACCGCGACGAGGCCGAAGATGCGGATGCGGCCCTCGGGGCCGTCGAGCGCGCGCTTCACCGCCGCGCGGGCGGCGCCCGGCAGGAGGGCGTAAAACGTGCCCTCGAGTGCCAGCGCGATGCCGAGGCCGACGAGAAGATCGCTCATCGGCCCCGGATCGGCTTAAGGCGTAGCCGGCGCCGGTGTAACGGGCGTCGGGGTCGGCTCCGCCGCGGGCGGAACCACCAGCGGATCGGCCGGCGCGGGCGTGATCGGCAGGAGGAGCGGATCGATCGGCAGAGCGTCGGGCGCAGCGCCCGGCTCCACCACCGGCACGTCCACCTCCGGCACCGCAACATTCGGGAGCACGATCGGCGCCGCCGTGTCGGCGACCACGCCGAACTGCCCGAAGAAACGGAAGAAGTCCGTGTTCGGATCGAGCACCATCGTCGTGGTGTTGGGGGCGAAGCTCTGCTGGTAGGCGAGCATCGACCGGTAGAACGAGAAGAAGTCCGGATCGATGCCGTAGGCGGCCGCGAAGATCGAGTTCGCCTGCGCTTCGCCGTCGCCGCGGATGGTTTCCGCCTGCTGGTTGGCGACGGCGATCGTGCGGGTCACGGTGGCGTCGGCGACGGCGACCGTCGTCCGGTACACCTCTTCGCCTTCGGCCCGGACCTGCGAGGCCTGCGTCTGCCACAGCGTCCGCATGCGGGTGAAGACCGATTCGCTGATCGACGACGGCAGGTCGGCGCGGCGGATGCGGACGTCGACGACCTCGACGCCGATCTCGGCCGCCTGCGCATTCACCTGGCGGGTGATCTGCGCCATCAGGTTCGAACGGTCCTGCGCCACGATCGCCTGCGTCGTCGACGGCGCCAGGACGTTGCGGACCGTCGACGACAGGATGTCCGACAGTCGCGAATTGGCGACCGACAGATTGCCGTTGCTGGTCGACGTGTAGAACATCAGCGGATCGACGATCCGGTACCGGCCGAACGCGTCGACCACGAGACGGCCGTCGGAGTTGGCGAACTCCACCGCCGGCGAATCGATGTCGATGAGCCGGCGCTCGACGAAGACCACGTTGTCGACCAGCGGCAGCTTGAAGTAGAGGCCGGGTTCGTACGCCTGGTCCACCGGCTGGCCGAAGCGCAGCACGATCGCGTTCCGGGTCGGATCGACGACGTAGATGCTCGCGAGGGCGATGATGCCGAGGACGACGACGACGATGAGGGCGCCGATGGCGCCGATGCGGGCGCGGCTCATCGTGCGGCTCCCGGGGTCAGGCCCTGGAGGGGCAGGTAGGGCAGGATGTTGGCGTCGGCAGCCGGCATGATGACCTTGTTGGTGCCGGCGAGGATGCCGGCCATGGTCTCGAGATAGATGCGCTCGCGGATGACCTCGGGCGCTTCGCGGTAGGCGGCGTAGACCTGGAGGAAGCGGTCCGCCTGGCCCTGCGCCTCGGCGACGGTGCGGTCGCGGTAGGCGTTGGCCTCCTCGACGATCCGCGCGGCTTCGCCTCGCGCTTCGGGAACGACGCGGTTGGCGTAGGCCGTCGCCTCGTTCTCGCGGGCGACGCGGTTCTGCCCTGCGGTGTCGATGTCGCGATAGGCGTCGATCACCTGCGGCGGCGGATCGACCTTGAGGATCTGGATGTCGGTGATGTTGATGCCGGCGTTGTAGCTGTCGAGGATCTGCTGGGTGAGGTCGCGGGCTTCGTCACCGATGGCGGCGCGGCGCTCGGTCACGAGGATCGAGGTGAGCTGCGATCGGCCCACCACCTCGCGCATCGCGCTCTCGGCGGCGGCTTTCACGGTGCCCTCGGGGTTGAGAAGGCTGAAGAGATAGGCCTGCGGGTTCGCGATATCGACGCGCCAGAACACCGAGAAGGCGACGTCGACGATGTTGCCCTCCGCGGTGAGCATCAGGCTCTCCTCGGGAACGTCGCGGAACGCGGTGCCGGCGGCGTTCGTGTAGACGCGGCCGACGGTGACCTCGTTGAGCTGCTGCACCGACGGCGTGAACACCGTCTCGATCGGGGCGGGGAGGCGGAAATTGAGGCCGGGGCCGACGGTGCGGTTCGGCTCGCCGAAGCGGAGGACGACGCCCTGCTGGTCGGGCTCGACGCGGAAGGTGAAGAAATTGTAGCCGACGAAGGCAAGCACCACGATCACGATGCCGATGACGAGCAGCGGGCTGAAGCCGCCGCCGGTGCCGGTGCCGCGCCGGGGGAACACGCGGCGCAGGCGATCCTGGCCGCGGCGGAGGATCTCCTCGAGATCGGGCGTGCCGCCACCGCCGCCATTGTTGTTGCCGCCGCCGCCGGTGTTGCGCGGTCCCTGGCCCCACGGGCCGCCGCCGCCACCGCTACCGCGCCAGCCGCCGCCACCGCTCATCTCATTGACCGTCGGCATCTCCACCCTTCCGTCGTTGCTCCGCGGCACGGGCCGGGAGCGCATCGCCAAGTGCCATCGCTCGTGGGAATGGCCGGGTATAGGTGAAGGGGCTCGCCGCCGCAAACCTGCGAAGCTCCGAAAGCCCGCAGTTCTGCTCGGTTCGCGCGCGTCGAACCGACATCGCGCGATGATCCGCCTTCCCTCCCATCGCTGCGAAAGTGGGGCCGCGGACCCGCGTGGTCAACCACGCGCCCCCCGAGTTCATGACTTCCTTCGCTGATAGACAACGAAGGTCGTGGCGTGACCATCGCGCTCGCCGGCGGGAATCTCCTCGCGCGAAACCTCTTCAAAATCAGCGGATTGGATCGCGGGAAACACGGTATCGCCAGCGGGCGTCGCATGGACGTGCGTGATGTACAACCGTTCCGCGAGGCTGATCGTCGCGGCGTAGATGGTGCCGCCGCCGATGATCATCACCTCGTCGGCACCGGTCGACCGCGCCGTTTCAGTGGCCGTTGCGAGCCCTTCGCCGAGGCTGCGGACCGTCACCGCCGGCTCCGGGAGAAGGGCGCCGCGGGTGACGACGATGTTGGTCCGGCCGGCGAGCGGCCTGCCGAGACCGTCGAAGGTCTTCCGGCCCATCACGACGGGCTTTCCCATCGTCAGCGCCCTGAAGCGTTTCATGTCCGTCGAGAGCCGCCACGGCATGCCGCCGTCCGCGCCGATGACGCCGTTGTCGGCGACGGCAGCGATCAGCGCGAGGGGAGTGGAGTCAACGGAACTGCGGGGTGGCGTGGACATTGCTTCCAGGGTGGAACGGGTCGTTCACCGAGAATCGGCTATATCAGCCCGCAGGATTACCGGACCGCTGGGGTTCACATGCTCTACCACGACATCCTCCTCTTCGCGCATTTCATCGGCCTCGCCATGGGGATCGGCGTCGGCATCACCAACATGGTGATCGCGCGCATGATCGGCGCCGCCGCCACGCCGGACGCCGCGAGCGCCCTCCGGTCGCTGCCGCCCATCCTGTCGCGCATCTCGATGGCGGGCCTCGTCGTCCTCGTGATCAGCGGCCTCCTCCTTCTGTTCTACTGGGGCTTTGCGATCACCGACTTCTGGTTCTGGCTCAAGATTCTGGGCGTCGCCGGCATGATCGGCGTCGCCTACCTCATGTACCAGGCGCAGGAGAAGATCCGGGCAGGCGACCAGACGGCGGCGGCCCAGATGCGGCAGCTCGGGCCGGCGATGGGGGGGCTCGGCCTCCTCGTCACCCTCCTGTCGGTCTTTTCGTTCCACTGAGGCCGGACTTGCCTTGAAAGGCGGGCCGGGGCTAAACACATCCCGCCTGCGGCTCACATGGCCGCAGGCTCCATCGTCACGGATCGTCCGATGATCGCCCGCGATCGCAGCGCCAAGGCACA
Source organism: Bauldia sp. (assembly GCA_020849325.1). Taxonomy (GTDB): domain Bacteria; phylum Pseudomonadota; class Alphaproteobacteria; order Rhizobiales; family Kaistiaceae; genus JADLGL01. The sequence goes on from JADLGL010000027.1 coordinate 28,103, forward strand.
GGCCGGCTCCCGCCGGGCCGGCGGCGCGCGCGCATCGGTCCTCCTGCTTCGCACCCTCCTCCTTAGACGCCCCTGAGCGTCGGCTGCCTCACGCGGGCGGACACTCAGGGGATGACGCAAAGCCACCGTCTGAGATTGGTCCCGCGGAGAGCGGGCAGGGATTGCGAGAAGGAAAGCCTGTCATGAGCACAGCACACGGAGCCGAGGCTGGTCAGCAGCCGGCGACCCCGAAGGAACGCGTCGTCATTTTCGACACGACCCTCCGCGACGGCGAGCAGTCGCCCGGCGCGTCGATGACCCTCGACGAAAAGGTCCAGGTCGCGATGCTCCTCGACGAGATGGGCGTCGACGTCATCGAGGCCGGCTTCCCGATCGCCTCGCAGGGTGATTTCGAATCCGTCCTCGAGATCGGCAAGCACATCAGGAACGCCGTCGTCTGCGGCCTCGCCCGCGCCGGCATGGCCGACATCGACCGCGCGGCCGAGGCGCTGAAGACCGCGCGGCGGAGCCGCATCCACACCTTCATCGGCACCTCGCCGACGCATCGGCAGTACCAGCTGCGGATGGACGAGGACCAGGTCTACGAGAAGGTCGTGGCCTCGGTGACGCGCGCTAGAGGCTACACCGACGACGTCGAGTGGTCGGCGATGGACGCGACCCGCACCGAGCCGGACTATCTCTGCCGCGTCGTCGAAGCCGCAATCAGGCACGGCGCCACCACGATCAACATTCCCGATACCGTCGGCTACACCACGCCCGACGAGATGACCCGGACGATCCGGATGCTGCGCGAGCGCGTCCCGAACGCCGACAGGGTGATCTTCTCGGTCCACTGCCACGACGATCTCGGCATGGCGGTCGCGAACTCGCTCGCCGGCGTCATCGGCGGCGCGCGGCAGATCGAATGCACCATCAACGGCCTCGGCGAGCGCGCGGGCAACGCGGCGCTCGAGGAGGTGGTGATGGCGATCAGGACGCGGTCGGACGTGTTCCCGTTCACGACCGGCGTCGATTCCCGGATGCTGATGCGGGCGTCGAAGCTCGTCTCGGCCGTCACCGCCTTCCCGGTCCAGTACAACAAGGCGATCGTCGGCCAGAACGCGTTCGCCCACGAGTCCGGCATCCACCAGGACGGCATGCTCAAGAACGCCCAGACGTTCGAGATCATGCGGCCCGAGGACGTCGGCGTGAAGGAAACCTCGCTGGTGATGGGAAAACACTCCGGCCGGGCGGCGTTCCGCTCGAAGCTGGAGGAGCTCGGCTACGAGCTCGGCGACAACGCGCTGAACGACGTCTTCAGGCGCTTCAAGGATCTCGCCGACCGCAAGAAGCACATTTTCGACGACGACATCGTCGCCCTCGTCGAGGACGAGGTGGCCACCGCGAGCGAGGCCGTGAAGGTCGTCTCGCTCACCGTCATCGCCGGCACCAGCGGTCCGCAGAAGGCGATCATCACCCTCGACCTCGGCGGTCAGCACGTGACGCGCGAAGCGACCGGCAACGGTCCCGTCGACGCGATCTTCAACGCCATCAAGGGGATCATCCCGCACAACGCGACGCTGTCGCTCTACCAGGTCCACGCCGTCACCGGCGGCACCGACGCGCAGGCCGAAGTGTCCGTCCGGCTCGAGGAAGACGGCCGGAAAGTCATGGCGCGCGGCACCGACCCCGACACGATGGTGGCCTCCGCCAAGGCCTACGTCTCCGGCCTCAACAAACTCGTCACCCGCCGCGCCAAAGCGGCCCCGACGACCCTCAAGGCGATCTGAGGGCACGCTGCCCGTTCGAGGCCGGTCGAGGTCAGGAGTCCCGTACCCGGCAGCTGCGAATGCCCCGTCCCCTGAGCCTCCTCCTTGCGGGGAGGCGGAAGGCGGCAAGCGCAGCGCCGCCGGCTTCGGTGGGGGTCGCGGCCTCCCGGCAATGCCGAGTTCGAGAGGCCGACCCCCTCTCGAAATCGCGCCGCGATTTCGATTTTCCCCGCAAGGGGGAGATTGAGGTTCGGCCGCTGGACCAGTTCGCAGGCTTCAGAACATCCCGATCAGCCTTTGAAGGCGGCCGTCGTGAGGCCGGCGCCGTCGAGGGCCCGCTTGCCGCCTTCGGTGAGATCCCAGCGCACGGCGGCGTAGTCGCCGCTCCGCACCCAGGCGTGGAGCTGCACCACGGCGTTGGCGGCGGTGACCTGGGTCGGCACCGCCTCCACCGGCGGCACGCGGAGCACCTTCGGGTGCTGGATCGCGACATCGGTGAGCACCGCGCGGGCGCGGGCGAGGTCGCTGTCGTAGCGGATGATGAAATCGACCGACACCATCCGGTTGGGGTTCTTGCTGTAGTTCGAGATCGTCTTCGCCCAGAGCTCCGAATTGGGGACGAACTTGAACACGCCGTCGACGCCGCGGAGACGGCTCGCGAACAGCCCGATCTCCTCCACCGTCCCGGCCACCGTCGCCGTCTCGATCGCATCGCCGACGCGGAACGGCCGCAGCCACAGCAGCATCAGGCCGGCGGCGATGTTGGTGAGCGTCCCCTGCAAAGCGAGGCCGACGGCAAGGCCCGCGGCGCCCAGCACCGCGAGGACCGAGGCCGTCTGGACGCCGAGCTGCGCGAGGCCGGCGATGATCGTGACGATGCCGATCGCATAGCGGATGATCGCGCGGACGATCGGCGTGACCGTCGGCTCGAGCCGCCCCGACCGCTGCATCAGCCGCGCCACGCCCCGCGAGATGTAGCGCGCGAGGAGGAACCCGACGACGAGGATCGCAATCCCGCCGATCAGGCGCGGCCCGAGGCCTGCCAGCCAGTCCCAGGTCGACTGGGCGAACGTCGTGATGTCTTCGTCGAGCACGCCTGTCCAACCGCCGGGCCACGGCACCGTTGCGTCCGCGACGAACAGTGCCATCCCGCGGGAGAGGCGGAAACCCCGTCGCCCCCCGCGCGAACCGCCGCAGGCGATCGAGCAGCCTTGCGGCCCGGCCGTCGCGTTCCTATAAGACGCCCCGCGGGCGCTTAGCTCAGTTGGTAGAGCAGCTGACTCTTAATCAGCGGGTCGTAGGTTCGAGCCCTACAGCGCCCACCATTTTCCCCCGCATCGTCGCCATCGCGCGTCGCCACCCGGCGTTGCGCGTGGGTCGAGTTTCGCCTCCCCCCGCCGGGCGGGGAGAGGGTTCTTTCGCTTGGCGAGCCGGAGGCGAGGTTAGCGAAAGAGGGTGAGGGGGTCTCACGGCTCCGGGTGGTTGCGGTGAGACCCCCTCACCATCCATCCCTAAGCTCGGCTCCGCCTCGCTAAGGGCTGGAGTCCTCTCCCCGCCCGGCGGGGAGAGAGGAAAAACCCGCGACTCCTGCCTGGAGTGACTCCTCTGATCCTCAAGGGGGGATGGGGAACGCATGGCGACTCATCCCCCTACGCCGCGCGCGGAAAGACGTAGCTCGCGCCGCCGTCATTGGAGTGGAGCCGACCCATGCGGACGAGCGCCTGGAGCGTAGCCCGGACGTGGGGTTCGATGCGCTTGCCCTGGCGGAAGGAGGCGGCGATCTCGGCGGGGGCGATGGCGCCGGGCGCGCGGGCGACGGCCGCGAATACCGCCGTCGTGCGTTCCACCTCGTCGGACGGGAACGCTTCCTTCCGGGCCGCCTGCTCCTGGCCCTCGGCGGCGCCGGTGAGGTCCGATTCGATCTGCCGCGCCTTCTCGGCGCCGGTGCCGAAGCGCGGGATCTGGTATTCCGGCCGTAGCCAGCGGACGCGGCCGGCCTTCTCCTCGGCGGCGCGCTCGCGGTTGAGGGCGACGAGGCGTTCGAGGATCGCCTGGTCGGAGAGGTCGGCGGGAAAGCCGTAGGCCTCGAACACGAGCCGGTCGATCGTCGCATGGAGCTCGCGGAGGATGAGGACGAGCCCGCGATCGACCACGTCGCGCTCCCTGTCGGTGAGCGGCGGCACCTCGGGATCGCCGGGGCGCGCGTCGATCGCCTTCAGGCGTTCGAGGACGTTGTAGAGCCCGGTGAGCGTGAGGTCGGGATGCTCGTCGAGCACGCGCTTCCGCGTCGCGTCGAGCTCCTCCGCTGCGGCACGGATGCGTGATTTCAGGACTTCGTCGATGGGGTCGGGGAAAGGGAAGGGGTCAAAGCAGCGGGATTTCGTATAGCGCGGATCGTTGCCGATGCCCTGCCATCCGCCGGCGGCCAGCGCCCAAACGATGTGGATTCTCGACGACAAGACACCCAGCAGAGAAGCATCGTCGGTCGCGATGGCAACGAGCATGTTGTCGGGGAGGATTGCCGACCCCAGGAACTGGAACACACGATGCGTGCTCGTCTCCGCAGTAGCTATGTAGCGACCGATTGCGCTCAGAGCATCGCGAAGCTCGGGGCGCGGCTTACCGAAGAGCCACCAGTCGTCTGCGTACTGCCGAGCATCGGCAGTCGCAGACTTCGCTACCGCCTCGATCCTCTGCGGGCGAACGGTTTCGAGGAGGTGTTGATAAATCTCCGGAAAGCGCGTTCGGACTTCCTCCTCACCCAAGCCGAAGAAGTCGATCGCCATTGCCCCACGGGGGTGAGCCATGAGGTCCCTCCCGTTACGGTAGGTCCTCACATGGCTCACGAGCCCCTCGCGTCGTCCTAGTCCGAGGTGCTCCGCAACTTCTGCGGTTACGATAAAGCCCTCGCCATGGAGCTTCACACCCGGTGAACTCAGGCCCCGATTGGCACGAAGTGCGATCGCCGAATGGGACGCCGCACCAACGGTAAGATCGGCATTGATCACCCCGATCCACTCGTGGAGATCGACGATCGGCGTGTCGGATTCGAGATTCTCCTCGCGGACGACGCCGCGGAGCACACCCGGTCGCGATCCCGCGGCGACCACCGTCATCGCAATTCGTACCTGCGCCGCGTCACGCGTCGCCCTCGTCCACGGATGGTCGGGAATGGCCATCACCAGCGATACCGGCGGCTTGCCCTTGAGGTGCTTCTCGACGATGCGCCGCTGAAACACCTGGCTGATCGAGTTCGTCGTCACGAGCCCGAAGCGGCGGAGCGGGGTGTTCGGGCGGACCAGGAGTTCCGCGGCCCGGTCCCACCAGTACATGACGAAGTCGGCCGAGCCGCTCTTCGCGCCGTTCACCCGCCAGAGCGTCTCGGTGTAGACATCGCCGAGCCGCGACCGGAGGTCCTTCCCGCCGATGAACGGCGGGTTCCCCACGATGAACTCCGCCTCAGGCCAGTCCGGCCGGCGGGCGTTCGGCAGAACCTCCCTGCCATCGACGACGCCCGGAACCGGCCAGCCGTCCCAGGTCAGCACCGCGTCCATGCGGCGGATGTTGTGGAACGCCTTCAGAACCGGCTCGCCGGGCGCGTCGCCGTTCGTGCGGAAATGCCACTGGAGGTAGCCGATCCACAGCACGAGCTCGGCAATCGCCGCGGCGCGCGGGTTGATTTCGAGCCCGAGGAACTGGTGCGGATCGACCGTGTGCTGGTCGAGCGTCAGCGCCTCCTGGCCGCCGAGGTCGGCGAGAGCTTCGAGCACCTCGCCTTCGAGCCGCTTCATCAGCTCCATGGCGACGTAGAGGAAGTTGCCGGTGCCGCAGGCGGGGTCGAGCACCCGCGTCTCGCAGAGCTTTCGGTGGAAGGCCCGAACGACGTCGGTCGCCGGCGCGGCCCTGCCTTCGCCCTTCAGCTTGCCGGCGGTGTCGAGGACGTTGCGCCAGTCGTCGCGCAGCGGCTCGATGATCGTCGGCAGCACCAGCCGCTCGACATAGGGTCGCGGCGTGTAGTGCGCGCCGAGCCGCTTCCGCTCCTTCGGGTCGAGCGCCTGTTCGAGGAGCGTGCCGAAGATCGCCGGCTCGACCTTCTTCCAGTCCGCCTTCGCCGCCTCGAAGAGTTCGCCGATCTCCTCGCGGTTGAGCGGCAGCGCCTCGGTGTTGGCGAAGAACTCGCCGTTGAACCGCAGCACGGTCGCCTCGATGCCGAACGCGAAGCCGCCGGTGTTCATCGCCTCCCAGAGCTGCCCCACCATCCGCGGAAAATTCTCGGGGTGGTCGCGGCAGCGTTCGAGGAGCCCGGCGAAGGCCTTGTCGGGAAGGAGCTTCGTATCCTCGGCGAACATCGTGAAGAGGCAGCGCATGAGGAAATGCGCCACGCGCTCGGGGTCGAACCCCCGCGCTTCGAGGAGCTTCGAGACGCCCGCGAGCCGCGCCGCGATCCCCCGCGTCGCCTCCGCCGCCTTCCGCGTCGGGTCGAGCGCCGCCGGATCGGTCCAGATCAGCCGGAGCCGCTCCCGCACCTCGGGTTTCCTGAGGTCGTCGAGGTAGATGCGAAAGCCCTGGCGATCGGGAAACTGGGAGTAGTTGCGGCCCTTGCCGGTGAAGTCGGCATAGACCTCGATCGCATTGCCGATGTCGCACACGAGGATGAAGGGCGGCCATTCGTGTGTGGCGGGGAGGGCGCGGGCATAGTCCTCCGCCTGCCGCCGCGCATTGATCATCAACACGTCCCAGGCGCTGTCAGCACCACGGCGCCCGCGCGAGGCGCGCGGGGATTCGCCGAGGAGGTCGGGCTGGAGGCCGACGTCCTTCGAGCCGCCCAGCTGCCGGCTCTGCTTGGCTTCGAGGACGAACGAGCCGCGCTTGTAGAGATCGATCCGCCCGTTGCCGCCGTCGCGGAACCGGACGAGCCGCTCGAACACGTAGTCGTTGTTCTCGGTCGTGGCGTCCGCCGGCTGCGGTTCGGGCACGGCCAGCACGCGGCAGAGCTCACCGATGAAGAGCTGGTAGTTCGCGCGCTCCTGCCCGCCCTCCCGGCCCATCCACCGGCCAAGGAAGGTTTCCAGCACCGCCCCCGGCCCCTGATCCTCCATCCCGCAACCGTAGGCAGCACGCCGGGGGATTCCAAGGGGAGGGGAGGGGCTTCGCGCATCGCGGTGGACGAAGAGGGAGGCACCGCGGCGCCGCGGGGTCCGATTTCTCTTCCTCCCGCATTCGCGCCTTTCCATCGCCGGCATTTTCGACTAGGCGGCTGTCGGTCGATCCGTCACCCGCCAGCCCCGCCGAAAACCGATATCTTGGAAGAAGAGATTCCCTCCGGCCGCTGGACGCTCGGCTTCGGTCTCGAGAAGGTCGGGCTCGCCGCCCATCGGCACCCGTGGATAGCCGCGGTCGTTCTCGCCCTCGTTTCGGTGGTGTCGGTCTACGGGCTCTTCAACGTCCAGATCGACCGGAACCTCCGGGACATGTTCCAGGGGGACAACGCCCAGTACCAGACGTATCTCGAGGCGACCGAGGACTACGTCGATCCCGAGAACCAGATTCTCATCCTCGTCGAAGGTGACCTGACGGCGCCCGGCGCGCTGGCGACGCTTCGCGACGTGCAGCTCGAGCTGTCGCTGCTCGACGACGCCGGCTCCGTCTACTCCCTGTTCTCCCTGTTCGCGCCGCCCGACGCCGAAGGGCGGATGCCGCCGCTCGTCCCCGACGACCTCGACACGCTGACGCCGGAGATGATCGCGGCCATCCGCGCCCATCCGATCCTCGGCGAGACCATGCTCGCGGCGGACGGGAGCGCCGCGCTCTTTGCGGTCGCGCACGTCGCGCCGCGCGCCTCGCTCGACGAGCACCAGCACCTCATCGACGAGATCGAAGCCGTCCTCGGCGAGATGCTCGAAGGGACGGGGATCACCACCACGGTCACGGGCCTCGCCGCCGTGCGGACCGAGATCGTGCGCCTCCTCCAGCGCGACCAGTGGGTGCTGAACGGCGCCGGCATCCTCTGCGGCTTCGTCCTCAGCTTCATCTTCTTCCGGTCCTGGGTGGCGTCGCTGATGACGGCCTTGCCGGCGGCGCTCGGCGGCGTGACGCTGATCGGCTGGACCGGCGCTCTCGGCATTCCCGTCACGATCGTCTCGAACGTCGTCCCCATCCTCGTGATGGTGCTCGGTTATGCCGACGGGATGCACATCACCTCGGCCTGGCGCCGGGCGCGCGACCGCGGGCTGTCGCCGTGGGAGGCCGAGCGCGAGGCGCTCCTCCACGCGGCGCCGCCCTGCATGCTGACGGCGCTCACGATGGCCGTGGCGTTCCTGTCGATGGCGATCTCCGACGTCGAGATGGTGCGCGACTTCGGCTGGATGGGCGCGGTCGGCTGCATCATCGGCACGTGGATCGTCCTCGCCGGCCACGCCGTCGCCGCGACCGTCCTCGGCCGCCTCTGGAAGGAAGGCGCGCGGACCGAGCGGACGCCGCTCGGCTGGCTCGCCCCGCCGATCGTCGGCATCACCCGCGTGGTGACACGCTTCGCCTGGCCGATCTCGATCGCGTCCGTGCCGCTCACGATCATCTGCGGCTGGCTGTTCCTTGCGGTTCCCGCCGATCACTCGGTGCGCGAGACGCTGCCTGCCAGCAGTGCTTCGGCCCGTGCCCTCACGGTGATCGACGAGGAGCTCGGCGGCGCGTTCCCCGTGCAGATCATCGTCCCGATGAACGGCATCGACGCGTCCTCGCCCGAAGGACTGGAGCGCATCCGCGCCGTCCACCTCGCCGTCCGCGGCGTCGAGGGGACGCGCTCGATGCTGTCGCTGTGGAGCGTCGCGAGCTGGCTCGGCGGCGGCACCGATGCGGCGCCCGAGGACGTGGCGAGACTTCTGGCCCAGCTGCCCGAGCAGGCGCGGATGCGGTTCGTCGGCGGGGAGGGGGCCCTCGTCACCGTCAACATCTCCGAGCTCAACACCGCCGATACGCTCGACGTCGTCGGCCGCATCGAGGCGGCGGCGACGGCCGCAGTCCCCGATGCGATCGTCACCGGCGCGACGGCCGTGACGGCGCGCCAGGCGACGCGGACCATCGACAACCTCAATTTCAGTCTCGGCATCGCGATCTTCGCCGGCCTCGCCCTCATCGCGATCGCGCTCCGCAGCATCCCGATCGCGATCGTGGCGCTGATCCCGAACCTCCTGCCGGACATGGCGACGGGAAGCCTGATCTGGTTCCTCGGCGACGGCCTCCAGCTCACCACCGTGGTGGCGCTCACCATCGCCTTCGGCATCGCGATCGACGACACCATCCACTACATCAACGTCGTCTTCCGGAACCGCCACATCAGGGACGTCGGCCAGCGCCTCGCCGAAACCTCGCGCGAGGTCGGCCCGGTTCTCGTCGCGACGACGCTCGTCATCATCGCAGGCGTCGGCATGACGCTGACGAGCGGCCTCAATACCGTCGTGATGTTCGGCGTCATCGTGATCACGGCGCTGGTGATGGCGATGATCGCCGACCTCGTCTTCCTGCCGGCGGTCATGGGCGGCCCGGCGCGGCGCTGGTTCACGCGCGCCGCCCCGCCGATCGACGTGGACGCACAACCGCCGCAATCGTAGCGGCTACGAAGTTACTGATCGAATTGATCGTTTCCGGGCAGTCGCCCCGATGAAACCCCAGAAATGCCACAATGTCGGCTATCCGGTGACGCAATCGGCAGCGTAAACTCCTTGTGAGGGACGGGGAAAGGGCGAGAGAATCACACCGGTACCGGCTTCGATCCCGCGGGGGAGGGAGAGAGCGGTCCTGAACGTTGGTCTGGCCGCTTCGACGTCGCCGCGTTTCCGGGCGACGCCTCGCGGCCGCAAGGAAACGGGCTCGACACGAGTGACAAAGATCTCGCCGCGGCATGCCGCCGCCCGCCGCATTGCGGAAGCGTATCCCAATCCCCTCGACCTGCAACGACCGGAACCCTGCTCTCCCGAGACTGCCGCGAGCCTTCGCACCGCCTACGACGCCGCCTGGGACGCCGCCAACGCCGCGTGGGACGAACTTCCGGCTGACGAAACGGCCGCAGCCGACGAAACTGCCCTCCTCGCCGAGCTCGAGACCATCCTCGCCAGCGAGGAAGACGAGATGACGGTGTCGACCGCCGTGGCGGTCCTCGAATCCGCCCCGGTCGATTTCGCTGCGACGACCGCCGGACGCGGGCTTGTCCCCGTCGACGATCCGGCGCCCCCGGTTGCCGACGAAGCGGATGACGCCGAGGCGTTCTCGAACCTTCGCCACATCCCCGAGGTCCAGAAGACCAGCCTCGCAATGGTCCTCGACGCCGCGCCCCGCCGCGCGCCGCGCCATGTGCACCGGACGCCGCCGCGCGAGGCGGCGCAGAAGCCCGTAGTGGCGCCGGCACTTGCCAGACCGGCCCGGCGGAAGCGCCGCCCGGTGCTCGGCACCATCGCGGTGGCCGCCGTGCTCGTCGGCGTCGTGGGCGGAGCGGTCTTCTTCCTCGACGTGAGCGGCACGCCAGCCTCCGAGCAGACGGCCGGCACCGACATTCCGTGGATCCGCGCCCAGACGGGCGTCGCGAACACGCTTCTCGCGCGCCCGACGGCGCCCGCCGCGACGGCGGCCGAAGCCACGCTCGACACCCCGGCCACGGTCCTCGGCGCCGCGCCGCTCGCCGAGAAGGCCGACGAACGCGTTCCGCAGACCGAGGCCGTCCCGCCACTCACCACCGCGCCCGGCGACGTCCGCATCGTCACCACGGAGGCCGTGACCGCCGCGCCTGCCACCGCGGCTGCTGCGCCGCCGCCGGCGCCTGCCGCCGAACCCGCTGCCGCAACCGGCGTCACCGCCGCCACCTGGGTGAACATGCGCGCCGGGGCGGGGGCCGACGAAGCGGTCGTCGCGGTCATCGAGCCGGGGGCCGCGGTCGAGGTGATCGCCTGCGCGAACTGGTGCGAGGTCGTCGTCAACGGCCAGCGCGGCTTCATCTACAACGACTATCTGACCGGCCTCCGTTAGAGCCGGCGAAGCGGCTGCCGCTTCGTCGAAAGCGATCATGCTCCAGCGAGGAAGAAGGCGACGGGCGTCACCCGACTTTCGCGGATCACGCCCGGACCGCCGCCGGCGTCACGAAGGCCGGTGACAACCACCCATGCCCCGTGACATGAGTGCGCCCCGGGAGCGAAGACCCGCGGCCGCATCCCCCCATCGGCCGCCATCGGAGGAGATCTCATGAAGTTCGTGCTTGCCGCGGTCGCCGCGGCGATGCTTGCCATCGGCTCCAGCTCTGCCGCCAGGGCGCAGACGCCGCTCGATCCGGAAAACACCCTCTATCTCGACCTCTTCTGCGGTCGCGTCTCGATCCAGCTCCTGCCGGAGATCGCTCCGCTGCACGTCGAGCGCATCAAGACGCTGACCCGCCAGGGCTTCTATGACGGCATCGTCTTCCACCGCGTCATCTCGGGCTTCATGGCCCAGACCGGCGACCCGACCGGCACCGGCCGCGGCGGCTCGCCGCTGCCGAACCTTCCCGCCGAATTCACGCCGACCCCGTTCGTCCGCGGCACCGTCGGCATGGCGCGCGCGCAGAACCCCAATTCCGCCAACTCGCAGTTCTTCATCATGTTCGCGGACGGCGCGTTCCTGAACAACAATTACACGGTCTGGGGCCAGGTCGTGGAAGGCATGGAGTGCGTCGACCAGATCGCCCGCGGCGAGCCGCCGGCGAACCCCGACCGCATCATTGCCGCGCACATCGCGGCCGACATTCCGGCCGGCACGCCGGCGCCCACGCCGACCGCCCGCTAACGGAACAGCGAGACATCATGGCCGACGCCAACACCGAAAAGCTCCGCCTCGAGACCACCAAGGGCGTGGTCGTGATCGCCTTCCGTCCCGACCTTGCTCCGGGCCACGTCGCCCGGATCAGGGAACTCGCCGCCTCGGGCTTCTACGACGGCGTGCCGTTCCACCGCGTCATCGACGGCTTCATGGCCCAGACCGGCGACCCCACGGGCACCGGCACCGGCGGCTCGGGCAAGAAGCTCCGCGCCGAGTTCTCGCGCGAGCCGCATGTCCGCGGCGCCGTGTCGATGGCCCGCGCCAACGACCCGAACTCCGGCGACAGCCAGTTCTTCATCGTCTTCGCCGACGCGACCTTCCTCGACAACAAGTACACGGTGTGGGGCAAGGTCGTCGAAGGCATGGAGAACGTCGACAAGATCAAGCGCGGCGAGCCCGTCCGCGACCCCGACAAGATCATCAAGGCGACGCTCGTGCCCGCCTGAGAAGGCGATAGAAGGGCCCGCCGGGAAGGGCAGCCCTCTCACCATGCGCGTGGACCTCTTCGACTTCGACCTGCCGGAGGACCGGATCGCCCTCCGGCCGGCGCGCCCGCGTGACGCGGCGCGCCTCCTCGTCGTCCGCCCGGAGGGCCTCGACGACCGCGGCGTCCGCGACCTTCCCGATCTCCTCGCGCCCGGCGACGTCCTCGTCGTCAACGACACGCGCGTCATCCACGCTGAACTCCACGGCACGCGCGAGCGCGACGGCAGTGCCGTGGCGGTGTCGGCGACGCTGATCCGCCGTACCGGCGACGACGCCTGGGACGCGCTCGCCCGTCCCGCAAAAAGACTCCGCGCCGGCGATCGCATTCGCTTCGGCGAGGAGGCCGGCAATGTCTGCCTCATTGCCTCGCTCGACGCGACCGTGACCGCCAATGACGGCGGCGGCATCGTCGCACTCGCCTTCGACCTGTCCGGCCCGGCGCTCGACGACGCCATCGCCTCGAACGGCCATGTGCCGCTGCCGCCCTATATCAGCGGCAAGCGCGGCGAGGACGCATCGGACGACGCCGACTATCAGACGATGTTCGCCCGCCCGGCGGGAGCCGTCGCGGCGCCCACCGCCGGCCTCCATTTCACGCCGGACCTTCTGGAGCGCCTCCGCGCGCGGGGCGTCGGGATGGAGACAGTGACGCTCCATGTCGGCCCAGGCACGTTCCTGCCGGTGAAGGCAGACGACACGGCCGATCACCGCATGCATGCGGAGTGGGGCGAGGTATCGCGAGAAACGGCGGCCCGTCTCAATGCCGCCCGCGCCGCGGGCGGCCGGATCGTCGCCGTCGGCACGACCTCGCTGCGCCTCCTCGAAAGCGCGGCGGACGAAGCCGGCACGATCTACCCGTTCGCCGCCGAGACCGCCATCTTCATCACGCCGGGCTATCGTTTTCGTGCTGTCGACGCCCTGATGACGAATTTCCACCTTCCGCGCTCGACGCTGTTCATGCTGGTCTCGGCGTTCGCCGGCCGCGAGACCATGCTCGCCGCCTATCGTCACGCCATCGCATCGGGATACCGCTTCTATTCCTATGGCGACGCTTCGCTCCTGTTTCCGAAACCGGCCGGCGCCGATGACTGAACGCCGCGCGGCGCGAGCGCGCCGATGACCGCCGCACTCCCGCACGCCGGTGATGCCGCCCGCGTGGCGCCGGACCGGAACGCCACCGCCGACGCCTTCGGCTTCACCCTCGACGCCACCGACGGCGCCGCGCGCGCCGGGGCGGTGGTGACGACCCGCGGCACGATCCGGACCCCCGCCTTCATGCCCGTCGGCACCGCCGGAACGGTGAAGGCGATGTACATGGACCAGGTCCGCGATCTCGGCGCCGACGTCATCCTCGGCAACGTCTACCATCTGATGCTGCGTCCGGGCGCCGAGCGTGTCGCGCGGCTCGGAGGGCTCCACCGCTTCTCCGGCTGGCGCTGGCCGATCCTCACCGATTCCGGCGGCTTCCAGGTGATGTCCCTGGCAAAACTCCGGAAAGTCACCGAGCGCGGCGTGACCTTTCGCTCCCACATCGACGGCTCGGCACACGAGCTGACGCCCGAGCGCGCCGTGGAAATCCAGGGCCTTCTCGGCTCCGACATCCAGATGCAGCTCGACGAATGCGTGGCGCTCCCCGCGACGCCGGACGAGGTCGAGCGGGCGATGCAGCTTTCGCTCCGCTGGGCCGAACGGTCGAAGGCGGCCTTCGGCACGCAGCCGGGCAGAGCGCTCTTCGGCATCGTTCAGGGCGGCGACCAGCCGAAGCGGCGCGAGGAATCGGCGAGCGCACTGAAGGCGATGGACCTGAAGGGCTATTCGATCGGCGGCCTCGCCGTCGGCGAGCCACAGGCCGTCATGCTCGAGATGATCGAAGTCACCAACGCCGTCCTGCCGGCGGACAAGCCGCGCTATCTGATGGGCGTCGGCACGCCCGAGGACATCGTCGAGGCGGTGGCGCGCGGCATCGACATGTTCGACTGCGTGATGCCGACGCGGGCCGGCCGCCACGGCCTCGCCTACACCCGCTTCGGCAAGGTGAACCTCAAGAACGCCCGCCACGCCGAGGATTCGCGGCCGCTCGACCCCGACTCCTCGTGTCCCGCCGCGCGCGACTACTCGCGGGCCTATCTCCATCACCTCGTGAAATCGGGCGAGTATCTCGCGGGAATGCTCCTGACCTGGATCAACCTTGCCTACTATCAGGACCTGATGGCCGGCCTCCGCGCCGCGATCCGCGAGCAGCGCTTCGGCGCCTTCCGCGCCGCCGTGCATGCGGAATGGCAGCGTGGCGACGAAGCGTCGGACGGGACGCGGCCGAGGCCCTCGTCCCGCTGATCGGGCGTCGGCCGCCAGATCGCGTTGACCGGTCGCCCGACGCACCTTAGGTTCCGCGCCGAATTCGGCCCCCGAGCCGAGCGCGTAGCTCAGCGGTAGAGCATCGGACTTTTAATCCGTTGGTCGTGGGTTCGATCCCCACCGCGCTCACCAATAAAATCAACTGGTTAGGCTGTTTCCAGAACCCCGATCGACAGGGCTTTCCTTGGCCGGGATATCGCAGGGATACCAGTCCCTGCCGGCTCCCTGATCCGTTGGTCATGGATTCGGTCCCGGCGCGCCAACCGCGATCGCCCGGCAAATCCGGCGCATCGTACTCCTCGATTGCCACCGCACCGCCCGAACCGATTGGACAGCGCGACTGCCGCTCGGCTAGACCCGCCGCAGCCGGGAGGAAAAACGACAATGGCGATGAAGATCAACGAGCAGCAGGCGGTGGTGGAATATGGCGGCGACGGGTTCTCGCCCGACGCAGTCGCCTTCACCCTGAAGACGCTCGACGGAACGACGCACCAGTTCGCGATGAAGGCGGACGACGTGCAGTATTTCGTGGCCGGGCTCGTGACGCTCGCCCGGCAGAGCGCGGAACTGAACGGGCCGCTGCCCGAGGTCGAGCGCGGCGCCGAGCCGCCGGCCCGGCCGATGATGTCGACGGGCGTGGCGGCGATCGCCGACCGCGGCACGGGCGACGCGATGCTCGTCGTCCACACCGGCGGCTTCCCCATGAAGTTCTCGACCTCGCCGGGGGCGATGTTCGAGCTGGTGTCCGACCTCGAACGCCTCGGGATGGCCCGGCGGAGCTAATTCGCTAGAGCATGAATCCGTTGAAGCCGGATCATGCTCTCGCACCACCAGTATCCGATCGTCCCGCCTTCGAGTGCGTGAAGGAATGAGGCTGTTCTCGGCCTTCGCTCTCCCTCACAGGCTCGCGCGCGGGGATGAGCGGTTCTGGTATCCCGCGGAGCCGGGCGACCAATCACATCTCCACGGCCTGAGCCCGCGGCTCGGCGCCGCGGTGCTGGCCGGCGTGGTTGCGCACGGTCAGCGCGGCGATGATCGCGCCGCAGACGGCAATGATCGCCGCGATGCGGAAGGCGGGGTGGAGGCCGGCGAGGAAGGCGTCGACCTGGCCGAGGCCCGCCGCCCGCGCCGAAGCCGCCTCGCTGGCGAAGATCGCGCCCATGAGCGCGATGCCGACGGAGACGCCGACCTGGCGGAAGGTGTTGAGCATGCCGGAGGCGACGCCGGTCTTGTTGAGGGGCACGGCCGAGAGCGCGGCCGACGTCATCGGCGACATCGTTCCCGCCATGCCGATGCCCCCGAGGAGCGTCCCCGGCAGCATCGTCCAGAAGTTCGCGGACTCGTCCTGGCTCGAGAAGACGATGAGCGAGATCGCGACGAGGAGCATCCCGCCCACCATCAGCCAGCGCGAGCCGAAGCGGTCCGACAGCCGCCCGGAGATCGGCGCCACGACGATCACGAGGCAGGTCATCGGCAGGAAGGTGGCTCCCGCCTGGACCGGACCATAGCCGAGGATGGTCTGCATGAAGAGCGAGAGGAAGAAGAACACGCCGAACATCGCGATCATCAGGAAGAGCGCGGTGACGTTGGCGCCTACGAAGGTCGAATTCCGAAACAGGCCGAGGTCGAACATCGGGAGGCGCTGCTTCGCCTCGAGGACGATGAAGACGATGAACGCCACGATCGAGACGCCGAACAGCGCGAGGATCGTGCCCGACGTCCAGCCATAGGTGTTGCCCTCGATGAGGGCGAAGACGAGCGTGAACATGCCGACGCCCGAGGCGAGGAGACCGGGCACGTCGAGGCGCTGCTCCTTCGACGTGTCGCGGCTTTCCTGGATGATCGTGAGCGCCGCCACGATGGCGAGGATGCCAACGGGCACGTTGACGTAGAAGATCCAGTTCCAGTTGATGTGCTCGGTGATGAGGCCGCCGATCAGCGGGCCGATGGCGAGCGCCAGCGCCGAGACGCCCGCCCAGATGCCGAGCGCGGCACCGCGCTGCTGCGGCGGGAAGGCGGCGGTGATGAGCGACAGCGTCGCCGGCATCATGATCGCCGCGCCCACGCCCTGGATGACCCGCGCCGCGATCAGCATCTCCGAACTCGTCGACAGCCCGCAGGCGAGCGAGGAGAGCGTGAAGACGACGAGGCCGACCACGAAGATGCGGCGGCGGCCGTACATGTCGGCCAGCTTGCCGCCGGTGAGCATCAGCACGGCGAAGCTCAGCGCATAGCCGGTGACGATCCACTCGAGCTCCTGGACGTCGATCCCGAGATCGCGCTCGATCGCCGGAAGCGCGACGTTCACGATCGTATTGTCGAGCATGATCATGAAGAGCGCGAAGGCGACGGCCCCGAGCGTCCACCACTTCCGGTTCGCGTCGGTCACGAGTCTTGCGGCCATCGGCTCTTCCTCTTGCTGCCGCGGCCCAGACCGCCGGCTCGTCTCTGGTTCGGGGGCGGCTTACTCCAGCCGCCGCGGAAAGCAACCGCCGCCGCGCATGGCTGCCGCCCGGTGGCGAAGCCGATCGCGCGACCGCACATTCCGTGCGGGGTTGTGCTTCCGGCGCGCCTTGGTAAACCTCCGGCCGAATTCCGAGCCGAAGGAACCCGCCGATGCCGCGCTTCACCGCCAACCTGTCGATGCTCTACGGCGAGGTCGACTTCCTCGACCGCTTCGCCGCCGCCGCGAAGGACGGGTTCAAGGGCGTCGAGTACCTCTTCCCCTATGATTTCCCGAAGGAGACCGTGGCGGAGAAGCTGAAGGCCGCCGGCGTGGAGCAGGTGCTGCACAATCTCCCGGCCGGCAACTGGGGCGCCGGCGAGCGCGGCATCGGCTGCCTTCCGGACCGGGTGGACGAGTTCAGGGCCGGCGTCGCCAAAGCGATCGACTATGCGACGGCGCTCGGCTGCAAGCAGGTGAACTGCCTCGCCGGCATCGCCCCCGCCGGCGTCGCGCCGGACGTTCTCAGGGCGACGCTGGTGTCGAACCTTGGGTACGCTGCCGCGGAGCTCAGGAAGGCCGGCATCAGGCTCCTCCTTGAAGCCATCAACACGCGCGACATTCCTGGATTCTTCGTCGACAGGAGCGCGCAGGCCATTGCGATCATGGACGAAGTCGGCTCGGACAACCTCTTCTTCCAGTACGATTTCTACCACATGCAGATCATGGAGGGGGACCTCACGCCCACCTTCAAGCGGCTCAAGGACCGCATCGCGCACGTGCAGATCGCCGACAATCCCGGACGCAACGAACCCGGCACCGGCGAGATCAATTACGGCTTCATCTTCAGGATGCTGGACGCGGAAGGTTATGCCGGCTGGGTCGGCGCGGAGTACCGGCCGAAGGCCGGCACCTCGGCCGGCCTCGGCTGGATGAAGAACCTCGCCTGAGGATCGATCACTTTCTGGAGCATGATCGTCCCGAAGAACCGGGAACCGCTTCTTCGGATCATGCTCTGACACAACGGACAGCGGGAACGGAGACAGCAATGAAGGTCGGTTTCGTCGGACTTGGCATCATGGGTAAGCCGATGGCGGGGCATCTCCTCGCCGGCGGCCACCAGCTCTTCGCCTACGACATTCGCCCGGTTCCGGCCGAGCTGGTCGCGGCCGGCGCCGTCGCCTGCAAGTCGGGCAAGGAAGTCGCGAGCCAGGCGGACGTCGTCATCGTCATGGTGCCGGACACGCCGCATGTGAACGCCGCGCTCTTCGACGCCGGCGGCATCGCGGAGGGCCTCTCGCCGGGCAAGACCGTCGTCGACATGAGCTCGATCTCGCCGATCGCCACCAAGGAATTCGCCGCGAAGATCGCGGCGCTCGGCTGCGACTACGTCGACGGCCCCGTGTCCGGCGGCGAGGTCGGCGCCAAGAACGCCACGCTCTCGATCATGTGCGGCGGCACGCAGGCGGCCTTCGACCGGGTGAAGCCGCTGTTCGAGCTGATGGGGAAGAACATCACCCTCGTCGGCGGCGTCGGTGACGGCCAGATCACCAAGGTCGCGAACCAGATGATCGTCGCCATGAACATCGAGGCCGTCGCGGAGGCGCTGATCTTCGCTTCCAAGGCCGGCGCGGATCCGGCAAAGGTCCGCCAGGCGCTGATGGGCGGCTTCGCCTCGTCGAAAATCCTCGAGGTCCACGGCGAGCGCATGATCAAGCGCACCTTCAATCCCGGCTTCCGCATCGAGCTCCACCAGAAGGACCTCAACCTTGCGATGGAGTCGGCCCG